>JAUSMG010000398.1 GCA_030645295.1 Saprospiraceae bacterium
CAAATGGAACTCGTGACACTACCTTTGGTGACCAGGGCGTTGTGTACTTTACAGAAATTGAAGACCCAACGGAGGGGATAGGGATAAAGGTTTTACCCAACGGGAAAACCCTTGTTGGCATTTCAAGTTTTTATGGAAAGAACTTCTACATCGCTCAACTTCTTCCCGGCGGAGTAAGAGATTCGACATTTGGTGTAAATGGAGTTTACAAACACCTGAACAAGGATTTCAGGGCCCGGACAATGACTCTCACGGCCAACATGCTTACAGTTTCTGGTAGAGAGGAATCCAACTCCAGTTACAATAAAATTCTTCTCCTCCGCTTCCTCCTGGATTTGTCCGTCGGCACATTCAACCCCGAAAACGCAGCCGACCCTACCCTTTGGATATACCCCAATCCTATCTCCGAGCAGTTCACCCTGGAATTCGGGCTTACCCAACAAGCACAGGTAAGCGTGCAATTGTTTGATTTACAGGGCAAATTGGTTCAATCGCTGGTTCAAAATCAATCGTTTGAACAAGGGGAACATGCGTTGGGGCTTCACTGCCCGGGGCATCTTCCTGCTGGTAATTATATATTGACCCTGGAAGTCGCAAGTAAAAAGATGACGAGTGTGCAGGTTGTGAAAAAGTGAAAAATCGGCATGAATCAGGAGTAGTAATGTGCGTTCCAAATGACATACAAACCACGTAGTGGTGACTCCGTTTAAAGAAAACGAATTACCCACATTTTTTTGAGCCGCGTAGCGACGGCACCGTGTCACCACTACGCGGCTCCAATCTATTTTCATTGTCGGATCCTATAAACGGAATCGCCACTACGTGGCTCTTTACCTCGAAAAACACAGGTTAACCGTGGTTTGCATTAAACCTGTTGGTGCGCAGATTCGAATGGCGGCAATAATCGCATTCCTGCCAGCCGCTCCTCGATCTCCGTCCCTGGCTCATGCCAAACCCCCTGAATCCCCACTTGATTGGCCGCTTCCACATTTTCTGGCAAATCATCAAAGAACACCGTCTGCTCCGGTAATATCTCTGCATCTGCCAGCACATACTCGAACGCTTCGCGTGTGGGCTTCCGCAATCGGATGAGGTGAGAGAAATACACCCCATCGAAGTGTAGTGACTCGTATTCGACCAAGCCGTGTTCGCGCAACATATAATCGACTATCCAGCGCTCATGCAAGTCATTGATATTACTGAGTAAGAACACTTTATAGCGTTGGCGCAAGCGGATCAACAGCTCAAAACGGTGCTTTGGCATCCCGATGAAAATGGCGTTCCAGGCCGCAATGACCTGTTCCGGCGCAAGTGCAGGCTCAGAAGCCTGACAAAGTTTTTCTACAAACTCATCTGTACTGAGTCCGCCTGTTTCGTACAGTTCAAACACCCGCTCCCGTAGGAGTTTTTCTCTGGCTGCGATAAAATTTTCGCCCAGCAGGATTTTCATTTCCCGCTCAAAAGCAGCCAGATCAAGGTCAAAAAGTACGTTTCCAAAGTCGAAGATGATATTGCGGATCATGTGTTTAATGTGGTCAATATGTTTCCCTCCTTCGTTAAAACTTCGGCGGGTAAAAATGTGGTCAATGTGGTTCCCTCCGTTGGTAAAGGTTTGGCTGGCAAAGCGCAAATATGGCACCAACCTTCATAGTTTGGAGTTTATCGATCATAGTTTCTGGTTTATAGTTCATAGTTCATAGTTGATTCACGACCTTCGCCCCTGCATTTTCAAACGGCACAAGCAATGGCGAAAAAATCGACACCGCAATCCAATAAATCCGGCAAAAAAGAACCCACGGGCACTACAGATTCCACCGAAAAATGGCTTCCATGGGCTTTAGCCGGACTGGCTTTTATCCTGTACAGTACGGGCTTCGGCAACCAAATGGTGGGTATGGACGACCACTCCGCTACTGTCGACAATCCTGCGGTCAAGGATTTTCTGATCTTTGGAGGCTTCAACCTCGGCATGTACGCCCCACTCACCTGGATCGGCTACCAAATATCGTACATCCTCGGTAAGGAGAGTCCTCAAATGTACCACCTCCTTTCCGCGCTGGTCCATGCCATCAACGTGGTGCTGGTGTTCAAACTCTTTCGTCGGTTGGATAGCAACGTGACGGTGTCGGCGTTAGTTGCCTTGTTTTTTGCCATCCACCCGCTCAATGTGGAGGCCGTCGCCTGGATCGCCGGGTTCAGTACGCCGCTTTTTTCTATGTTCAGCCTGTTGGCGATGAACTATTATGTCCGGCACACCAAGGAAGAGGAGGGCGGTTTTGGCAAAAACTACTGGCATGCGCTCACCATGTTCCTGCTCGCCTGCCTGGCCAAATCGGCGGCAGTTACCCTGCCACTTACATTGCTCGTACTTGATTTGTGGAAAAAACGCGGCTTTTCACCGCGGGTGTTGCTTGAAAAAGCTCCGTTTTTCGCTATTTCACTTGGTTTTGGTCTCCTCACGCTCTACTCGCGTCAATACGCTGGCCAACTCGATCAGCCTGCCGATTTCACGATTTTTGATCGTGGCCTGATGGCTTGCCATACCGTGCTTTTTTATTGGAAAAAGTTACTCATGCCAACGGGTTTGAGCATCTGGTATCCATTTGAAAAAACAAATGGCGTCTGGAGCTGGGATTATTTAGCTGCGCCGGTTATCTTGTTCGGTATTCTCTTTGCCGCATGGCGAAGCCGACAGGCAATGCCTTTGTTGTGGATCGGGATTTTGTTCTATTTGTCCAACATCGTGCTGTCACTCCCCTGGTCCACATTCGGAACCTTTGAATTGCGCTCTGATCGCTACAACTACCTGGCCGGGCTCGGTATTTTTGTCATAATTGCTGCTTTGCCCGATTATTTGAAAGAAAAACGCCCCTCCTGGTCTGGCGCCGCCTGGGCCGTGATCCTGGGACTGGCCTTTATTTGGCTCGTCACCTCTGCCCTCCGCATCCGCGATTGGAAAGACACGATGACCCTGATCGACAAGGCAATAGCCGCCACCGGCGACAATCATGGCAAAGCTTATCTCTGGCGCGGAATGGCCTACGGCAAGGCCAGTGATGCGCAAAAAGCCATCAAAGATTTCAGCCTTGCCTTGCAGAAAAACGATGAGCTCTACGAGGCCTACAAATTCAGGGGCAATATTTTTGGGATGATGAAAAACTACGAGCAATCAGTGACCGACCTCACAAAATTTCTGGAACATTACCCAATTGAAGTGCCTGAATTGTACTACCGTGGACTTTACTACGCCAATCTTGAACGCAACCAGGAAGCAGTTGCCGATTTTAACCGCGCATTGGAATTGGATTCCACTTTTGCACGGGTCTATCGCGCACGGGGCAATTGCTATCTGAAATTGGGTGAAACGGAGAAGGGAAATGCAGATCTGGCGAAGTGGGAGAGTATGCCGAAGTAGGGATTTTGGACTGTAGGACATTGGACTGTAGGACATTGACTGGTGGACAGTCCAATGTCCAATGTCCAATATCCAACAGTCCCACAGTCCCTAAAGCACCGAATACTCCACAAACGGCAGTTGCTCCGGATAGTCCGTGGTATAATGTAAACCCCGGCTTTCGCGGCGGTGCGAGGCCGAACGGGTGATGAGGTAGGCTACGGTGATAAGGTTGCGAAGTTCCATCAATTGGGGACTGATGGTGGTGGTTTTGTAGAGTTCCTCCGTTTCCTGATAAAGCAGGTAAAGGCGATCAAGCGCCCGTTTTAAACGCACATTGGAGCGCACTATGCCGACATAATAGGACATGATGTCGCGCAATTCCTTCAACCCTTGGGTAATAAGCACCATTTCCATCGGATCTGTAGTGCCTTCGGCATTCCAGTCGGGAACACCTTCCTGAAATTCCCAACCGTCCAATTTCCCCACAAGGTCGTGTGCCACCCGATGGGCAAACACCATGCCTTCGAGCAAGGAATTGGATGCAAGCCGGTTTGCGCCATGCAAGCCTGTGCTCGTACACTCACCCGCTGCATACAACCGATGGATACTGGTATGCCCGTATTGGTCCACCAATACGCCGCCACAGGTGTAATGGCAGGCCGGAACGATCGGGATCATGGCTGTCATCGGGTCTATGCCGATACTTTTGCACTTTTCATAAATGGTGGGAAAGTGCGCCAGAAATCCTTCTTTATCCAAATGACGGCAGTCCAGATACATACATTCTGTACCTCGTTTTTTCATTTCCGAGTCAATGGCACGGGCTACTATGTCGCGTGGCGCAAGGGAAAGACGAGGGTCGTAATGCTGCATAAACTCCTCACCCTCAGCCGTTTTTAAGATTCCGCCAAAGCCCCGCACGGCCTCTGAAACAAGAAAGGAAGGGTTATCGCCCGCCGGGTTGTAGAGGGATGTAGGGTGAAACTGAATGAATTCCATGCCTTCCACCCGGCCTTTGGCACGGTAGGCCATCGCTACCCCGTCGCCGGTGGCAATGACCGGATTGGTCGTGGATTTGTAGACCTGTCCGGCTCCGCCGGTGCAGAGCACTGTCACCCGGGCCAGGATGGTATCAATGTCGCCATTTTGCTTGTTGAGCGCATAACAACCATAGCATTCAATGCCCGGTGTGACGCGGATCACCATGCGCCCCAGATGGTGCTGCGTGATGAGATCAAGGGCAAAGCAGTGTTCGGATATGGTGATGTTGGAATATTTTTTGGCCTCTTCCATGAGGGTGCGCTGCATTTCCCAGCCGGTCAGATCTTTGTAGTGGAGGATTCGGTGCTCGGAGTGGCCGCCTTCCCGGGCAAGATCGTAATCCGTAGAGCCTTTTTCTTTGTCAAAATGCGCGCCCCAGCCAATGATCTCGCGAACCCGTTCGGGGCCTTCTTCCACTACAATGCGCACAATATCCTCTTTGCATAGACCATCGCCCGCATCCAAAGTATCCGCAATGTGCTTTTCAAAATTGTCTTTTTCAAGATCCCACACGGCGGCCACTCCTCCCTGGGCATAGCGGGTATTGCTTTCGCCCTCCACCGTTTTGGTGAGTACAAGTATTTGTCGATCAGAAAATAAGCGGGAAGCCTTGATGGCAAAGGTCAGTCCGGCGATGCCGGAGCCGAGTACGAGGATGTCTGTTTGGGTGCGTGTCATGACGCAAACATAAGAAGAGGCTGCCAATTCACCGATACCCCACCGCAATCACACTACTGCCCGGTTCATTAAACAGGAACAGGTTACTTAAGCCCCTGCACCACCGCCAGTACCAGGATCACCTGCTCTTCTTCCGGTGAAAGGTTCCGCAGCATGGTCACCGCCCGGGGGATGGGCGACACGGCACGCGCCCCATTGGTGATGGTAGCGGCCTCGCTTTGACCCAGCAGCACGGGCCACTGGCGAAGTTCGGGGTCGGTCTCCTGTTTTGCCAGCATTCGACTTTGTTTGCCACTGGACAGCAGCACGCCATCCACTAAAACGGCGTAAGGCTGGTCGTTTTGCCAGATTTCCGTTTCTTTTCCTTTTTGCCTGAAAACGAACTCTTTATCAATCGTTTTTGCGACAACGACCGCAGTTTTGCCGCTTTTTTGCCCTGCAAATACCATTACAGGTTCTTGATAAATAGTACTGAAAAAACCTTCAAAGATGGGATCGCGCCAACCTCCCTTTTTCAGGATCTTCGGTTTCAACGAAAGATGGGCAAGGGTTTCGGCATCGCAAGCCTTGAGCATTTCAGGCATCCCTTTGGTAAGGGGGCGCTTCGTCAAGCGCCCGCGCAGCTTTCCCAGCAATTCTTTCCAGGCCCGCGAGGCAGGATTGAAGGCAATATTGCTCAGCACACTGGCAATAAAGAAAAATATCCCGGTGATGAATAGCCCCACCAAAAGGGCGGCAAAAAGTAATCGGAGTAATGCGGCCATGTGTTTTTTGTTGCAAAAGTAGGGACAAAGCTTCGCTGGTTTGGTGTGCTTTTCGGGTTTGTTGGACCAAAACGACCAGATATCCTGCGAACTTTCAACTTTAGTACACCCAGAAAGATTCTTTCTCTACTTTTGCACCCGTTTTTTACAAACTTTCACGTCAAAACAAATTTAAAGGGATGAGCTCTCTGGTTTACTTATTACCAATCTTCGGGGTCGTAGGTCTCGTGTATATGTTTTTCCTCCAGAAATGGGTGACAAAACAAGACGCAGGCGACGAAAAGATGCAAGGCATCGCCAAGCACATCGCTGATGGCGCAATGGCATTCCTCAAAGCCGAATACCGCATCCTCGGCATTTATGTGGTTATTGCCAGCATTCTACTCGGCTGGCTCAGTACACAGGCCGACACAAGTCACCCGCTGATCGTGGTGGCATTCATCATTGGCGCATTTTTCTCGGCACTGGCCGGCAACCTCGGGATGCGCGTGGCCACAAAAGCCAACGTCCGCACCACCCAGGCCGCCCGCACCAGCCTTACCAAGGCCTTGAAGGTGTCCTTTCACGGCGGATCTGTAATGGGTCTTGGCGTGGCAGGTTTGGCCGTGATAGGATTGAGTGCTTTGTTCGCTATTTTCTATGTCTATTTCATGGGCGGCACTTACGGTGCTGATGGCCCTCGCACCATGACCAGGGTACTCGAAGTGCTGGCGGGTTTCTCGCTGGGTGCTGAGTCCATTGCGCTTTTTGCGCGCGTGGGTGGTGGTATCTACACCAAAGCCGCCGACGTAGGCGCTGACCTCGTGGGTAAAGTCGAAGCTGGTATTCCGGAAGACGATCCTCGCAACCCTGCTACCATCGCCGACAACGTGGGCGATAACGTGGGCGACGTGGCTGGTATGGGCGCCGACTTGTTTGGCTCTTATGTGGCTACCGTGCTTGCAGCCATGGTACTCGGCAACTCTGTTATCCGTGATTCTGGCGGTATTGATGATGTATTTGGCGGCATCGGTCCTATTCTTTTACCGGTCATGATCGCTGGCCTCGGCATCCTGTTCTCCATTGTGGGCATGCAATTTGTGCGGATCAAAGACGGCACTGAAGCCGACTCCAACACCGTTCAGCGTGCGCTCAACACCGGCAACTGGGTGAGCGTTATCCTCACCGCAGTAATTTGTTTTCCGGTGATCAAGTGGATGCTGCCAGAAACCATGACCATGCGTTTCTTTGGTCAAGGCTCGCAGATCATCAGCAGCACCAACGTTTTCAACGCGACTATGGTGGGCCTTATCGTAGGCTCCCTGATCTCAGCCATTACCGAATACTACACAGGCCTGGGTAAAAAGCCGGTGATGGACATTGTTCGCCAATCGGGCACCGGCCACGCTACCAACGTTATTGCTGGTCTGGCTACGGGCATGATGTCGACCTGGATGCCTATAGTGCTGTTCTCCGGCGCGATCTGGTCGGCTTACGAACTCGCTGGTTTCTACGGCGTAGCCATTGCAGCTTCTGCCATGATGGCGACTACAGCCATGCAATTGGCCATTGACGCATTTGGCCCTATCGCCGACAACGCAGGCGGTATCGCTGAAATGAGCGAACTGCCTAAAGAAGTGCGCAACCGCACCGACGTACTCGACTCTGTGGGCAACACCACCGCTGCCATCGGCAAGGGCTTTGCCATCGCTTCAGCGGCTTTGACGGCCCTCGCGCTGTTCGCGGCCTACGTGGATTTCACAGGCATCGAAGGCATCAACATTTTTAAAGCAAAAGTGCTCGCCGCATTATTCCTCGGCGGCATGATCCCGGTGGTATTCAGCGCCTTGGCCATGCAGAGCGTGGGCAGAGCAGCGATGGACATGGTAGAAGAAGTTCGTCGCCAGTTCCGCGAGATCCCGGGTCTTTTGGAAGGTACGGGCAAAGCCGAATACGAAAAGTGCGTAGAAATTTCGACCAAGGCCGCGCTCCGCGAAATGCTGGCGCCGGGCCTTATCACCATAATTACCCCAATTCTGGTGGGTTTCATCATGGGACCTGAAGCATTGGGTGGCTACATGGCGGGCGTAACTGTGAGCGGTGTAATGTGGGCAATTTTCCAGTCGAACGCCGGTGGCGCCTGGGACAATGCGAAAAAATCGTTTGAAAAAGGTGTTGAGATCAACGGCCAGATGTACTACAAAGGCTCTGAGCCGCACAAAGCCGCTGTTACCGGCGACACCGTGGGCGACCCTTTCAAAGACACTTCCGGCCCTTCGATGAATATTTTGATAAAACTGACCTGCCTGGTTGGCCTGGCCATCGCGCCCATTTTGGGCAACCACGGTGCTGATGGCAGCAGCGGCAGCTCAAGAGATGACATCAAAATGTATATCCGGGAAAACCGCCTTCCACCCGGCCAGAGCGAGCCACCGAGAGGCAGCCAGCCTTTGCCGCCAAATATGCGGATGGAACAACCTGTTAATCAAGGGACAGGCTCAGTGCCCGCAGAAGGTGGCGCCCAACCCATCGGCACCTCCCCCAATGGCGCTAGATCTGTGCTTACACCAGAACAAAAGCAGGCGCTGCTTAAACAAATGCAGGAGCAACAGAAAAAGCAGGGAACGAATTCACAGTCCACGCAACTTCCGCCTAAGAATTGAGCACAGGAAAATAGTTTGATCTGATTACCACCGCCCCATCCCGTACTTTTCGAGATGGGGCGGTTGGGCTTGTGTGCAGGTCTCCACATCAAATCACACTTTAACAAACTTGTATACGACTGGGCCGTTTTGGCCTACATACAACGAGATAAAGTAAATGCCAGGCGAAAGCCCCTTGGCATCAAATTGAACTGCACCCGCTGAAATTATAAATGGACAAGCAACCAATCTACCAGTCATATCGCTTGTGGTCGCTTTTACGTCGAGATATGGGTGAATGTCTATTGAAAATTGCTCCCTGACTGGATTGGGTTTTAATACGCCTAAGCCAAACATTGGCTCAGTTTTTATATTAATTATATTAGAATCATTACAAGGGCCCTCACTGAATATCTCAAGGAAAAATCCTGGAAGCATTTTTAATCCTTGTCCATCTACTTCTTTTTCAACGAAGAGTCGATTCCAGCAACCACTCGCGGGCGGCGGAACTGCAAAGTCCTCTATAAATACAGAGGAGCTACCCAGACAATAATAATCGCACACATTCCACCATTGTTGTAAGAAGAAAATATTCCATTCAGGGGATAGAACAACATTTTTACAGTTGCCGATCCCAATGGGAAACTTGGTGCTATCATAAGTCATTGAAATAGGAGGGTACTTGGCGTTTATCACAATTTTTCCTATTGAAGACACTCCACAAGTTAAGCCCGGTATTATTTCGTAATGCCCGATGATTTTCTTAATCGTTCTTTCTTGTGAATCCCCCCTGTGCATAGCTCTTACTTCAAAAACACTATCAAAAGGTGTAGTAAGTAATAGCTCTCCAAATTGTGGATTCAGGTGCTGAGATGAGGCACTCGTATCATAGCCTATCACAAGCGTATCGCGATGGCCGATGGAGTCCTGAAAATATAAAGAGGTCTGAAAAAATGGCGTGAGTTGAGCAACAGCAAGCAGGGGACAAGTCATGAGACTTGCCAGCAAGACGCGGGTAAGTAAGTTCATGACTCAAAATTTTAGTATGTTTTTGGTGTAAATGGCGTCATTAAAAATCGCCCGTAGGGTGTAATTTCCGTTAGAGGGGCTACCAGTCTGGAAGTCCCGTTGCTGTTCCACCAAAGATTCTTTCATAATCTTGTAAATTTTGACGGTAAAAACATTTTGTAAAGCTTCGAAAATGCAAATTGGGCAAATGTTTTGACATTTTGCACCGAAACAAACCTTTTTCGGTATTTTACCGTTTCCCCCCAGAGATATTGACACCTTTGCTTACCAGCCACTTTCAACCTGATACTTGTAACTCAATACTTGAAACCCAGTACACCCAAATCGTGACCTTTTTCCGCCAGATCTACTACTCCTTTCCTGTTCGCCTGCTGGTGTTGCACCTGCGCAACCACCTGGTTCTGTTGCTGATATGGTTCATTCTTGCAGCGTTCAGTACCGGGACGGCAGGCCGGTTTTTCGGAATGCACTACCTCATGCTGACCCCGGAATACCACGGCCAGGTTAACTTCTGGAGTTTTTTTCTGAGTGGACTTACCTTTGGCGGACTGGTGATGGTCTGGCACCTCACCTCCTACCTGCTTTCTTCCAATCGTTTTCCTTTTTTGGCTACATTGGGTGCGCCGTTTACCAAGTTTTGCCTCAACAACAGCCTTGTTCCTTTGGCCTATTTAGCCGTGTGGCTCACCGGCACCACCTGGTTCCAATGGCACGATGAGATGATCACTTCCAGCGCCGAGATCGTCTGGAACGTTGGCGGTTTTCTATTGGGCACCGCCGCCATTACGGGTATCCTGGCAGCCTATTTTCACCTGACCAACAAAGACCTCAATTCTTTCCACTGGACGCCCCGCCCGGGCAGCCCTTTGCTCTTTAACCAACGTCTTCCAACCGTCCGCGAGATCCAGATGGGCGTAACCCGTTGGCGTGTAGACACTTATCTGACCGAACGTGGTCGCCCTCGCCTTGTGCGGAGCGTGGCCCATTACGATCCACGGGTGCTGGAGCAGGTGTTCCGCCAAAACCACTGGAACGCCGTGGTGGTGCTGATCACCGCGCTCTTTTTCCTGATGGTGCAAGGCGCGTTTATGGACAGCTCCTGGGCGCGAATCCCAGCAGGCGCGACCTTATATTTATTTGCAAGCATTGTTATGGGGCTTTTTGGCGCCATTCGTTTTTGGTTTCGTCAATGGGGCACTGCGGTGTTTTTGGGACTCATCTTTACCGTGAATCTGCTCACGGGCTGGGGACTTTTCAATTATCGAAACCGCGCCTACGGTCTTGATTATCAAAAGGAAAACCGCGCAGCATACCACTACGCAGCGTTTGAAAAAATCAATTCGCCCCAAAATATCGCCATAGACCGCGCCAATACCATCGGGATCCTGGAAAACTGGCTCGCCAAAAACCGAACGCCCGAGAATCCACGCCCCAAAATCCTGCTCGTCTCGGTCAGCGGCGGCGGCCACCGTTCTGCACTGTGGACCATGCAGACCCTTCAAAAAGCCGATATCGCCACCGGAGGCAAACTCCTGCGGCAGACCGCCCTCATCACCGGGGCATCCGGCGGCTTGCTTGGCGCGGCACACATTCGCGAAGCCATGCTCCGCCATGCGGATGGCGACCGGCTGGCCCCCCAGGATCCAGGTCTTATTGACGATATGGGCCAGGACCTGCTCAATGCGGTCAGCTTCGCTGTGGTGACCAACGATCTGTTTTTCCCGATTTCAAGTTTCCGGTCCGGCAATTTTACCTACCGCAAAGACCGGGGCTATCTTTTTGAACACCAACTGAACGAAAATACGCACGGCTTTTTCCAGAGAAAAACGGCGGAGTATCGGCAACCAGAGCAGGAAGCCAAAATCCCCATGCTCATCGCAAGTCCTTTTGTAATGAACGATGCGCGGCGGATGCTGATCAGCCCGCAAGGCGTGAGCTACCTCATGCAACCCGATGCCGGACGCCTGGCCGCACAGGTCGAAATAGATGGGATAGACTTTGGACGGTTTTTTGCCGACCAGCAGGCCGATAGCCTCGCGTTCAGCAGCGCTATGCGCATGAGCTGCACCTACCCGTTTATCCTCCCAAACGTCTGGCTGCCCACCAACCCCGCGGTAGAAGTCCTCGATGCTGGCTTCCGGGACAATTATGGGCTGGGCTTGTCCATTCGCTTCGCTCATGTATTCAAGGACTGGATCCGGGAAAACACGGGCGGTGTGGTCTTTGTCCAGATCCGTTGCTGGGACAAGATCCACGCCATTAATCCGAGCGACGACAAAGGCGTTTTTGAAAACATGCTCACCCCGGCAGAAGCCTCCGGGGGCAATATGACGGATATTCAAGACTTTGAACAAGACAATGCACTCGCGCTCCTGAACGATGCCCTGGGTGGAAACCGCGTGGAAATGGTGCGATTTCACTACCGACCGGTGCGCAAAAACAGGGAGGCCTCGCTCAGTTTCCACTTAAGCCGAAGGGAAAAACTGGATATTTACGAGGCCTTTTATACGGCTGATAATCAGGCCAGTGTGAAAGCGCTGAAGCAGGTTTTGCGTTGAATTAAATCGTGAAACCAGAGACCAGTTGGGTATAAAACGTTGTGCGCTCAAATCTTCACCACTTTCCCTACGTACCAAGCCTTACCATGGCTACCAAGGATCGTCACTACATAACTCCCGCCTGGTAAGTCCCGCAGGTCAAGCGTCATAATCGCAGAAGCCATCGACTCACTCCGAATCACCCGGCCCGAGGCATCCGAGAGCTCTACCTGACATTCTTCCGGAACTTCAGAAAAAACGATTTTCACCCAATCCACCGCCGGATTGGGGTAGATCATCAAGGCCAGTCCATCAGCCTCCTCCGTGCTACTGATCATCTGCTCCACCACCACCTCGGCCACTGCTGCACAACCGTTTTCGTCCGTCACCGTCACCGTGTAAGTGCCCGCGTTGAGGCCCGCGATGGCCTGCGTAGTGCTGCCTTCTTCCCATTCAAAATAAAAAGGCGACGTGCCCCCGGAGATCGTGGTCACCACTGCCGCGCCGTTGGCCGGGTTGGTCTGGGTCTGTGCACTGCTGCCCATACCGACCACGAGTAAACCTGGCTCGGTCATGGCCGGGAAAGTATTGGAGGCGGTGCAGCCATAAGCGTCCGTGACCGTCACCGAGTAGTTGCCCGGTCCCAGCGGCTGAGCGATGGAATCTGTGCCCGGCCAGCCATCCCATTGCCACTGAAACGGTGCTGCGCCCGTGGCCGGGGTAAGCGAAAGCCAGCCATCTGCCGCAGCGAAGCAGGAGATGGTCTGGCCGCCGATCATGGGTGTGAGCATACCCAGCAGGGCGATACTGGCCGAAGCAGAGTCCTGACAACCGTTGGCATCTACCACCGTGAGGGAATAATCTCCGGGCTGCTGCTGAAGGAGAAGCGCAGTATCTGCCGCACTGGGCAGCCAGGTATACTGGAAAGGCGCGGTCCCACTGACCACCGAAGCGGAGAGCGAACCGCCGGTGGTGGTTCCGCACTGCACATCCGTAGAAGCAAGGGCAAGGGATGGCTGTGGGGCGGATGCCACCACTACCGTATCCAGGATTTGACGCCCGCTGCCATCGGTGATGGTGAAGATGTATGGGCCAGGCGGCAGGCCGTTGAGTTCCGGGCCGTTGCCAGCCTGGGGCGACCAGTCATAAGTGTATGGCTCACAGCCGAATACGGGGCTTACGGAGATACTGCCGTTGGAAGCGCCTAAACAAGCGGGTTGCACCAGCGGCTCGGCGGCTAAAGCGAAAGCGGGCGACTCGTAAGCGCCAATGTCTACGGTACCTTCCTGAATACGTGGATTCCCGACTATATCCGTTAGGATGCCTGCGGCAGCTAAATTGGAGCCTGCGTTAATGAGGGGGGAGCAAGGAAGCAGGGAGTAGTCGTGGTTGGCGGTGTCGCGGAAGAGGGGGTCGAGGTTGAAGAGGTTGTTGGGGCCGCAGATTGCTTTTTCGCAAAACAACGTATCATCATAGGAACAATTATTCGTGTAAGCGACAACGCTCTGGGTATTAGGCCCTGTTATGTTGTTCCCATTGAACAAGCAGTTGTCAAAGTTCGCACTCGCGCCATTCACGCCAATTAAAAAGTATTTGATATTGCAATCAATAAAATTGCAGGAGGAAAAAACTGGCTGATTGTTGTTCCTTTGAACATTTATTATCCCATTCAGGAAGGTTGATTTTTCAAAAATTACATCCGTAAAAAGTGCTACTTCTGCTTCTCCAGCATGAAAAATGCCAATACCTCCAATATTTTTAAAAACGGTTCTATCATAATGGGTTTTGTTTATCCCATCTGCTTCAGATACAAATACATTCGGGACATTAATAATTGTATCTTTCTCATAAATCAAATTAGAAATTCTGTCCCCCGATATGATTCCTCTTAAAAAAAAATGGTCCTCAAATCTGCTTTCGATAATTCGGAGGTAACTGGAAGGAGTGTTTAATAGGTCATATTGTATTTCATAACCCGGACTTCTGACAAAAGTGCTGCCCTGAATCAACACCTCTTGACAGGGTAACCCGTTTTGATTCAAAAGTGACAAAGCTCCAGACCAACTTTGAGTATCGTTTTCTTCAAACCTGCAATCTATTACACGAGCCATACCCCCTTCCGGTCGGCCAATTCGCAATGCAGCGCCCCCGCCCCCACTCAAACCCTGGTTTTTTACAAAATTACAGCCCTGAACATCCAACCAACTGTCTACGTTAGCATCTTGAAAGTAAAGCCCACCACCATTTCTGCTTGCTTTATTCTCCCGGAATATACAACCTACGAAATCGGGCCGCTCAAGATCGCTGTTTCCTACGCGGGCAATGCCTCCGCCGTCCTGACCAGCCGCGTTGCGCTCAAAAACACAGTCCTTGAAAGTAGGCGCTGCGGCAAAACTCCCAGCTCCGTTTACGTACACTGCCCCCCCGTGGTTCCGAGCGATGTTACGCTCGAAGCGGCAATTGCTGATCATAGCGAATGCTTCCCAGTCGGCCATGATGTAGATCGCGCCCCCACTGCGAGACGACGAAGTAGCCAGTCTGTCATTAAAGGGATATCCTGCATTACCAAACCGAAAGACAAAGCCATCTACTATGGTCAGGCTGTCGGGGTTATCCAGATAAAGGATCGTATAACTGTTGTCCGAGCTGTCACTGGATATTCCAATGTCGCCGCTCAGTATGGCGGGATGAGCCTGCCAGTTGCGTTGGTCCAGACTTGTTTCCGTTCCATTAAAGCCTCCGTAAAGTAGTACTCCACTGGGCAGGTTAAATGAACTGTCCCGGTTATTGTTGGCAGTAGGAAGGTAGGAGCCTTCTGCCACCCAAACCTCTGAGCCCGTTTGGACGAATTGCAACGCAGTTTGAAGGTTTGTAAAAGCATCGGCCCAAGAAGTGCCATTGTTGCCGCCCACAGCGGACGCATGGACATAGAGTCGATTTTGGGCAGAAACGACGACAGAAGCACCCAAAAGGACTATAGCAAGGAAGGATTTGTTTTTCATGAGAGAGCAGTGGAAAAAATAGGAAAATACCCGTCCTGCGACTATGAGCCGCAGGACGGGAGCGTTAAAACCGTTTACCGCTTTATTGTCGGATAAAGGTACCTGTGGACTTTTGCTTGTCAAAACGCAGTTCCCAGTGGTATACACTGTTGGGCCAAGAGGCCGCCTCTGGTACATAGACTTGCGTCGGACCGGTTTCCATGCCAAGGTCACGCCACCACATCCGGCGGCCAAAGGCGTCAAAAACCGTTATTTGAGCACGATGCGGCTGTGGCAACGCTACGATGTCAAATACCACTTCGCCGGGACTTGGATTGGGGCGGCAGCGCACCCAAACGGGCAATTCAGGTTGATTCTTTTCTTCTCTCATGCTGCTTGCTTCTGTCTGAAGGGAATATGCAGTCCCTTCTTGAGCCCAGCCCAGGTTGGGCATCAGGCTTTCGTCTATACTCAGCAATATCTCATTTTCGGAGAAGTCCTGCTTGACCCTAAAAGTCAGGTTGAACAATATTTGTCCGGGCATCAGCAATTCCTCCTCCAATGCGTCCGTCTGGGCGAACCATGAGGTTCGAATGATGCCCTCATTCGATTGTGCCAGATTGAAATTTTCCCCTGAAAGGCCGGGGGCATCGCCCAAAGAAGGACTAATTAGTTCCAACACTGTTGGATCAAATCGGAAGGCCGATTGAAAGGCAATAAGCGGGACTTCTCCTCCAGCATGGACTGGGAGGGTGTAATAGTCGCCGCTTTTTAAGGCAACTCGCCTTGGCTCTCTCAAGGGGTATGGATCCGCCGGGCGTTCGAAAGCATGACAGTTATTAGGATTGAGAGGATTTGGGTTTGGGCTATAGCAGTCCGTGATGGCCGTATAGTTGACATCTCCAATTTTTATCCCTATAAAATCTACGAGCGTATCAGGAAGGGCTGATATTGTATCCTTTTCTGGGAAAGAAGTTTGAAAAGGGTTGCTTAGGTTCGGGAATTCGAAAGATTCTGGTACAAATCTCCAAGAAGTATTCATTGGAAGCGAATCATAAATACCCAAAATCAACTTCCGAATCTCTATTATGTCGAAGGAGGTAATCGAGCCTGTCTTGTTCGCATCAGCCGCGATCATTTTGTAAGGGGAGTCAAATCTTGCACCCAAAATATGCTGAGAGATTAGCACAAGGTCGTAAGTGGTCACGCCATTGAGGGGATTGTCATTTCTAAAAGGAGTTACCTCATATGACCCTGCAGTTGCTATATCACATATACACCCAGTGGTAAAAGGTTCGCATGGAGCATTACCTAGTCCGTCACGACCTGTAACCACAAATGTATTGCAAGTTGTATCGACTGCGACTATTTCTACAAGGACTTCCTCAATCCAGCAACCTAGCTCAGTGGCTATATCGCCCCGTATGAAATTTTCCATCATCGGGCTGCAATAAGGAAAAACCGAAACAGTGTCCAAAATAGGCTGACAAACACTGCTGTCTGGGCGCAAAAGGGTCATTTTTCGGACTGTAGCCCCTTGAATGCAGCCTGATGGCGCATCGAAGGTGACCACAATACGGGCATTGTTGGACACCGTGATGGGCGATCCGACATTGATGCACAGTTCTACGGTATTGCCACTATAATGGTGACAGCCCGCGTGACAAAGGACCGGATCGTTTCCAGATCCAGGGCAACTTAAGCCCTCCAAAGCAACGTCAGCAATAGAAACCCCGTTGTCCATATCAAAACTTAATATTGATCTTAATTGATTGAATTGCAATGAGTTACCATAAGCAAGTGTGTCCCAACTAAGGGTCGCATATACCTTCAAGGTGCTGCAATCTTCCAGGTCTTCTTCAGTACTGATATTAAAATTGAAATCTTCCGAGCATACCGGCATCTCAGAGACGGAACAATTGGCAGAAGTACCCGAACCGGTTTGGATGGCTCTACACCCTGAATTTGACCCTCCGATCAGCCTTATCCTGCCCGGTACGAGCGTCGCCACAATCGTGTAGCCCTGGCAAAGGACCGGTGGACGATATATCCTGATCGTTCCCAGCTGAATGTCCGTGCCAAATAATGGCGACCATGATTGAGCCGTGTAACGCAGTTTCACTACATATTGTCCTGTGGCCTCATTGTACTTTATCATAATATTTGGGCTGGTCCCTGCCAAAATATCGATAAATTCTGGTGCTGCAAAAAAGCCATCCTGTGCATTGGTGCTAATCACAATCGCAAAATCAAAAAGGCTAATGTCCATGCCAGCAATCGAAGAACTGACTGTTACGGGCAAGTCAACATACTCTTCTGGTTGACAGTTCATATTGCCCAGCGAAATCGAGAATGCAGTGTTCGCCACGCTTGGCATTGGGTATATAGTCTTCGAAACGTCGGAGCAGTTACCAGAACAGCTATCTTCTGCACTATAGTAGGTAAAATCATTGCAGCTAATACCCAAACTGTCTCCAGGAAAAGCATCTACTATTATGCTGAACAAATGCCCATTGCTTAAAAATGCTTGGAAAGGTATATTGGGAGTGGTGTCGCCGGCAGCAGCAGAGATGTGAAGTGTAACCTCATCTTCGTCTAATTTTGTCTCGTAACTGCCATCTGGTATAGAAGAAAGGTAGCTTGCCAAACAATTCTCAGTACCAGCCAAGTTAATAGCGGATGCCACCGAATTGGAGCCTCTGGTCAATTTTAAAGAAATATAGAGTTCTGAATATGCAAGGTTAAAGTTGCCATTATTGGGAAGATCAATGGAGTCCTGTGCATCGTTGGCACGAAGAAATACCTCATATTCTATCCGTTCACAATTAATTGGTCCTGAGCAGCAATAGGTGCATGCGGCCCCATCATTACTTCCAGTATATGGGCGTGGGGTTATCACAACAGTTAATTGTCCGCAATTTACAAGATAAGGTGTGTGAGCGAGGACATTAGTGGCACACGACAAGAAAGCAAGCAGCACAATCGTTGCCCCCCCCCGTTTCTTCCAGAAGAAAATTCTGTATGACATTTGAAAATTGTTTTTAAGTTTGATAAAAAGATTGCCTTACTCATTGTAACACAGGTTGCAATGGTTTAAGATAAAGAGAAAAATTTGCTCGCCGCTTTAGCCGCCATAGACTTGCCAAAGGTGGCACCTTGGCTTCGGGGCAAGACACCAGCGCTGCGGCGCCCCGAGTACTCGGGGCCACACGAGAAATAGCATTGAAAATCATGCTGAACAGGCGCTGAATTTTTTTATCCGCCGTAGTTTCAACGAAGGAGGAAAAACGCCTGAATAATAAATCACGGATTAGTTCGAAGAAGTCGCGGTTCGGATGAACTTTAATCCGCAGGGAGCGGATCAGGGTTCTCGTCGGTCGTTGTCGGGAGTCGCTAAAAACCGCTTTTGGCGGCCATAGAATCAAGTATACACTATAAATATTCAAGAACCATTTAACTGGTTCATGCCAAGGTGGAGCAAATATAGCAATGGCCCATTTACAACCAAGTCTAATGCAAGAAAATTAACCTCGTATGTCGGATTCTGGCAGTTGGCGCCTGGGTTTGAAAGCCCTTACCAATGCCAATTCGCCCCTGCACTAAAATACGCGATGCCGTGCTCGTTCCAGTTGCTGCCGTTATTGTAGCACAGGTTCAGACCGGCTTCCAGGGTCAGTTTGCGCCAAACCCTGACTTCTGCCCCCAGAAGGCTTGGGATATACCAGCTGCCGGTTCGTTCAAAAGAATACTCTACAAAGTTTCGGTTTTCAAAGGCATAGTTCCCCATCATAAACCCTGATTCGAAGAAAATGTCCAGCCGATTGGAGGATTCCCGCTTTGCAGGATGCAGGAGGTAGCCCCGCGCCCATACCCCTGCCATGTAGAAATTTTGAGCGGGAGTTTCAAAATTACGCGCCCGGACAAATCGAGACTGGATGCCTGCGTACAAATGCCGGGTGATCGAAATGAAATAAAAAAACCGCAAAACATAAAACCAGAAAACGAGTGCCTCCTATCGGTTTTACATTTTGCGGGTTCCCGGTTTTATATTTTGCGGTTCTCCTGTTTTATATTTTGCGGTTTAAAAAATTAATTCAACGAGAACTGCACCGTTACCCCCGTATTCAGGGTCGTGATCGGGAAGGACTGCGAGGTCTTCGGTACCGTTTTGCGGTAATCTGCAAACAGGCGCAGTTTGAGCCGCTTGTTGAGCGCGTATTCCACCTGCGGGTTAAGGCTGATGGTGCGTGCGCCCCGGGTGGGTTGCGCTGCGTTCGGGCTATCCAGAATGTGCGCAATGGTAATGTCGTCGCGCACCTCAAAATCGAACTTGAAGTTCAGGTCGTTGGCCGAGCCACCCGAGCCTCCTGTTGGCGGCGCTGGCGGTGTGGTTGACTTCTTCTTCTTGTTGCTCTTTTTCTTCTTCGATGATTTACCATCCAGATTCTTTTTGCCGGTGAGGAATGGAATGTTCACATTCTTCATCCGGTATCCAAAGCCAAGCGTGTAGCCGCTGCTTTTGGTTTCAGACAACTGATAATCAATGAACGACATAGAAAGGGTCCGCGCTCTTTTAACGTCGGCCTTGAAGGTCATTTCGTTTTTCAGCTTCACATCAATACCAAACAAAGGCTGAAACTGCTCATTGATCACCACCTGCGGAATTTCATACCGGGCGGTGTAGTTGAAGTTCAGGTTGTAATTATCGTTGTTCGTATCATAACGATTGGCGTCGTCGTAGAAAATATCCGTATTGTACGAATTCACCGTTAGCGTGTTTTTGTACCCGTGGGATATTTGAATGCTCGAAAAGACGTTTTTTAAATTGCCCAATTTGGAAAGGCCGTTGTAGGTCAGTTTCCAGTTGGGCGCAGGCATGGTTTTGAAAATGTCCATTCCGACGCTATTCGGGTCTCTTTTCGTGTATGCCGCCAAAAATGCCGGAATCAGCACTTCCTGGTGAATGCGCCCATAGCCTTTTTTATACCCGTCGTCAATCGAGTGTGTCGAATCTAAGGGGAGCCCATTTTCGCGGGCCAAACGATCCGAAATGATGGGGCGATATGATTCGTACCGCGTGAATAGCCCGGCGATGTCTTTGTTGAACATCGTATTCATTGCTATGAACGAGATCGTATAACTGCCCAGATCACGCGCAGCACGGTGTTCAAATCCAACCGAATCAGGATCTAAATTGAAAATCTGGTCTTTATAAAGTACTGTACTGTTCCGACTGTACTGCTTATTGGCCGTCAATTCTACGCGAAAATCTCTGAAAGGCTCCACCGTTACCCCCATATCCAGATTCTGCGTGTAGTTTTTCATTACCTGCTGATTGAGCTCCGGACGATGGGTAATGTTTCCGGCAGCGCCCATTTGGTCGAGGTAGGCCCTGTCGGCCTCCTGAAAACCGGTTACAAATCCCCAACCCGGCGCATCAAATCCTTCGCTAAGGCCCATGAGTTTGGTTTCGGGCGTAAAGCCGGGGATCACATTGTTCCGGTTTTCAGAATACGTGAAACGGGCTTTCCGCACGAGCATGAGCGGCCGCAATGCAATGCGCTCGGCCAGGGTTGGTATACGCTCTTCTTTCTTCTTGTCCTTGCCTTTTTTGTCTTTGGCATCCTTGTCTTTAGCGGGATTGGCCGGATCGGCGCCGGATGGATTCGGACGTGTGCGGGTAGGGCGACCCGTCACAGGATCAATGCCTCCCGGAGCGCCCGGCAGCGGTGCGCCCGGAGGATTCATGGTCCCGGGGTTGCTAGGGTCTGTTGGCGTAGGTGGTTTGGTTGGGTCATTGCGATCGTTGGCGCCGTCTTTGCCTTTTCCACCAGGGGCGGTACCACCGTTGTCTTTGCCACCACTGGCAGGATTGGCGCCCGGGCGACCCCCACGGTCCGGGTTCGGACTTGAGCCATTGCCATCATTGCCTGTGCCTCGGCGACCGGCAGGCTTACTGCTGTTGTTGCCACGGTTTCCACCCGCTACAGGCTTTCCGGGCTTGTTGATCTTGGAGAGATATTTACTCTTGTTGTAGAGCGTCTCCATATTAAAGTCACCGTTGATCTGGCGGACGTTATTGTTTTGGATGGTATTGCCCAGGTTTCGCGAGTTCTCAAAATCATAGAATTGTTTAGCGTCAAGATTTTGCAACTTTAAAGACTGCGCCGTCCAGGTGTAACCTGCTGTGTAGGAGGCCTTCATGTTGACAAAATCCAACATAGGGATCTGCTTGAAGGGCAGGGTCCAGTTGAGGCTCGCATTGTGGGTGTAGCCTTTCGGGCGGCCCAGACTTTTGAGGTTGGTCAAAATACTGTCGCGGCGTTCCTGACGGGTAACCCGTGGGCCGCCTTCCGATTCGTATTCCAGCGGCTCGTCGATGAGGCTCCTGGCAGTGGCATCAAAATTAAAGCGAAGTGCTTTGGAGATGTCCCAGCCAAGATCGTAGTTGCGCTCCCAGGTAAAACGGCGGTTGTAGTAGGTATTCAGCGATGCATCTTCACCTGCAAAACGATAGGTCGTAATGCCTTCAAAGCGCTCCAGATTCGTATTGAACCCATAGGTATTGGGTACTGGATTGAAGTTGAAATCGGTGATGAATTTCAGGTACTTGTCCTTTTTGATCAACTTTTTGAACGGCGTAATCGGCTTCATACCCGTTCCATATTGCCAGTCCAAACCGCCTTTATACTGTTTCTGCCGGTCGCTGAGAATAAACGGTGTGCGTTTTTCCTGCTCGTTATAAGCATAGGTGACGCTGAAGTTTTCAATGTTCCAGGGCAGCGGGACTTTCCTTGGTTTGCCGCGCCGTTCCTTGCGGACATTGGTAAAGTTGTAGCCTTTCACCACCGTTATGTCCTGTGCGCTGGTGCGGATGCTATCCCGCGCCACTGCATCGTTGGTTTCGCGGAGCTTGTCTTTCAGTTTGATGTCGAGATCGTAGGGATCGTATTCCGGGTTGCGGGTGATGTTGGAATATTGAGCATAGAACGGGATCTTCAGCCCTGATTTTTCGGGTAAGAGTTTTCCGAGTTCAATATTTGTGGATACATCATATTGCATCACTTCCTCGCGTTGGCGCTGGGCCAGTTTCTCTTCAATACTGCCCCACCCAATACCGGTATAGTTGGCCGCAAGGGCTACGCCACCAAGATCAGCCAATTTCATGTCTACCCTCGCCAGGCCGGCAAAACCGCCTTTTTCATTGAAGCCGCTCAATCGCAGTTCGTTGATCCAGGCCTCCACACAGTGGGGAAGCATTTCCGGATCGCTGTTGCGCACCCCGATCATGATGCCTTTGACATAGCCGAGATTGGGGTTGCCCAATATTCGCACACGCGCCTCCGGATTGTCCGGGTCAAAGCCGACAAAGGCTTTGTCTAAAATCGCATTTGGGTCGGCGTTGCGCTGTTTTTTTACTTCAGTCAGGAGTTCCAGCGGGAAGTCGAAGTTGTTTCTCCAAACCTCCTCCTTGTACGCTCTGCTGTCCGGGTTGCCATTCAGATTGGTTGGATCCGAAATGACCAGCGGGAGCTCATATTCATAGTAGTTGCGCGTGTAATCCGAACCCATCCGGATAAAGATCTTGAGGTCGCTGGAGTCAAGTACCTCATTGTTTATTTCCTCGGCGTGCGCAAACATTTTCATGCGTTTGAACTGGCGCAGATCCATGTTCAGGCTTTTGAACACTGCACGGGCGTCGCAGTGTTTCAGGCTGCAAATGGTCATTGCGAGCGATTGCTCATTTTGCAGGATATCGGGGAAAGCGCCCACGGACTGCTCACGCTGAATGCCAAACGGGATGGTATAATTGAAGGGCATCCGGGCAGAATTCTCCTCGATGTTCACGGCGTTCACGTCGAAGGGGATGGGAGGAGGATTGCCCACACCGTCAAATCCGCAACCTTCCAGATTTTGCTTGAAGCGACGCCATTGGTTGCGCCCCAGTTCGAGGGTGGCAAAACGGAAGGTAGTGCGCTCGTCAAAGCCTTTCCAGAACATACGAATGAATCGTACAGAGCGGAAATCCTCGATTCCACCTACACTTTTACGCGCCTTATCGTCGAGCGGAATTTTGAAGCGGTACCAGATATATTCACGACCATCCTTGGTAAAGTTCACCGTATTGGTGATGTATTCAGAGATCGCCGGGTCGTTCTCGTCGATCACTTCCTGACCATTCAGGAAGGTTTTTTTCAGGTCAATTTTGTACCGGAAATACGCCTCGGTCTCGTTCAGCGAACGGTCGCGGTTCAGGTCTTCCTGGTCGGGGTAATTGGTGCTGGAGGGGTTTTGGTTGTCCGATTGGTTTACCGGGGAGTTGCCCTGTTGGTTGTTGAATTTGCGGTAACGGTTCAAAAGACCGGGACCACCGGGCGCCTGCGGGAATGAATTGTCGCGAAAATAGACAAAGTCGTCGTTCGAAGGGTCGGCCTCCACAGAAGCTTTGAAATTGGGAGAAAGTATTGTACTGGGAGTATTTTGAATCAATTGATACCACTCCCCGATTTCGCCAAAAGTCTTCTCCATTTCATTGTCAAGTCCGTCAAGGCCCACGTCTTGCTGAATGCGGCTTGCTTCGTTGTTGTCAAATGCATTTACGATCGGCGCCTCGATCGGCACACGGCCCCAGGGGGAAATATCGGTCGATACGTTGTTCGTGCCCGTCGGGAGGCCGTTTTCAAAAAACTGCCGGGAGTCACGCATCACATCCTCCGAAATGGAGCCCAGGTCTATGTACATCTGGCCTGCCTGCGACACTTCTTCATCGGTTTTCCCCATGTAAGGGTTGAGCATCCAGAATTCGATAAATTCGATGTTAGAGGCTTCGAAGTCGTTGGTATTCAACTCTTTCATAAAACCTGCCCAGCGGGATTCGGGCAAATTGAGTTCCCCGTTGGTATTCAAACCTGCTGAAGTGGAGTAGCCCGTAGGAATTTCAAAGTTGTAAGGGCCGCGCTCCCGGGGGTAGATCGTCACGTCCAGCGGGCGCAGGCTGGACTGCTCAAAAGGCGTCAGCTGGCGGTTCGGGAAGATGTCCTGATATTGAATAAGGCGGGTGTAGGGGTTCACACCATCTTCCTGGTCGCGAGCGCTGGGGTCGGAAATGTACCAGGAAAGTCCCGCCCGGTTGGCACTCAAGGAAAGGGTGGTATTGGACAGATCGGATTCCGGGAAAAGCGCCAGGTCGCCCTGCGGCACAGAAGCGATCACCCATTGGTTGAATTGGGTGGTAAGCGGAATGTTGGCCGTACTTCCTTCAAAATCATCGAGATACACCGTTCCGCCCTGGTCGCCGCCCTGGTTGATGGCGCGGTTGTGGCCTGGCTGCAACACGGCTACTTCAGCCTGTGCCGAGATGGAGGAAGGCTCTTTGGTAGAGATGAGTGGAAGTTTGTCGATGAGTTTGGTCAGCCAGGGCGCATCTTTTGAAATGCTGAAATCGAGGCCGTAGACCTTGTTGTTGATGGGATCGTCGCCAAAGTTCACTTTTTGGGTGAGCGGGCGCTCAAACAAATTCATGAATGTGGCGCCCACACTCAGGTCCTTGCTAAAGGCATAATCAAACCGCGCCCCGACCATGCTTCGGCTCTGGAAGCCAAAAAAGGTATTGTCTTCAAAACTTACGTTCACACTCTGCCCCGATTGGAGGATCGCGTCGTTCAGGATACGCACCTTACCAATGTTGTAGTCGATGGAATAGTCAATGCCCTCGCGCAGTGGCGAACCACCGGCCGTAACGCGCACCGATCCGGGCGGCAGGTTGAAGGTGCCGAGCGATATTTCGGACGAAACGCTCGATTTGTAGGTGCCACGCAGCATGAACCGGTTCAGCTGCTGGTATTCCCGCGCCACAAAGGTGGTACTGTCGTAGAGTTGCTGGTAAATTAACTGGTTGAATAACTTGGTAGAATCGTTGGCAGAAATGATGCCGCCATTGGCAGTCTTGAGCTTGTTGTACAAATCACTACCAAACGGCTCCAAAACCGGGAACATGATCCGGCCAGACCTAAGGTTGATGGTAATGCCCGGTATAAAGTCAAAAATACCATCAGGACCAGGGTCGCCCTGCAAGTTGAGGTTGTCCAGATTAAAAACCTGAAGCAATGGGCGGTTTTTCAAACCATCTGGAATCAGTGGACCGTCGAGGAAACGCTTTTGGCCATAACCCGGATCTTCATAGTAAATATCAAAGCGGAATTCCTGGGGATCCACATTGGCGGTACCCACGGCGTACACGTTTTTCATCATAAGATCCCAAATGGGGTACTTGACGTTGGCCGTGGTACTTTTCAGCATTTTCAGGAACAACACGTTGGTTTTCAGAGTGTCCTCAGAACTCTTTTTGGGCACCTCGTCTGAAAATTCACCAATTTTGTAAGGTGTACCATTGTAGGTATACGACAGTGCTACCCCCACCACCTGGTCGGGTTGAACGTTCAGGTTGATGCTGACGAAGCCAAGTTGTTCGTTGTAGGAATATTCCTGGGAGGAAAGCAAGCGGGCGTTCATTTTTTCAAACTCCCGGATCTGCTTCATGCCATTCATATTGACAGGCGTTGCAAATGCTGGCCCGGTCAGTTTGCTCACCACCCGGTCACTGAAACGCATCTGTGGGTCGTTGCTCAATTCATCCAAAATCTTGCTATAAAGCCCGTTGTTTTGGTTGGCAGGGAGTGCATTGCCATAGATATCCTTACCCGGCGGGTTGAGGATCGCCCAGGAGGAGTCCGCCATTCTGGAAGGCAGGGCTTCGCCCAAATCGGCGAGCGGCACTACGTCGCGGGTATTCTGGAATTCCTGTTTGTCGTTCGTGATCCAAACCTCCATCCGGGTGATGTTGAACAGCGATTGCGGCACCGGCAGGCATTTCATGGCCGGCTCGAATTGATCCCGGTTCCAATGGCTCACAAAAAAGTGGCGGTTTTCGTCGTATTCGTCGATCGGCTTCTCAAAGGTCTGCACCTGGGAGCCGCCTTGTATTTTGAGACTCTGTTGTTTGGAACGCTGCTGGCTCGCCACAAGGGTCGTGCGAAGGTGACCAAATTTCATTTCTGTCTTGATACCGAACAGGTTCTGCGCGCCTTTTATAAGGTTGGAGCGCAGGGGCATGGATACGTTGCCGGCTTCTACGCTCTGAATGATCTCGTCTTCCGAGAAACCCTTCGTATCGTAGTTGATCTTCATCTGGTTGTCAAAATCGAAGGTCGCCTGCGTGTTGTAGTTGAAGTTGAGGTTAAGTTTTTCACCGATTTTGCCCTGGGCGCTCATGTTGATGTCCATGTCAAAATCGAAGTTACCGTTGGTCTGCTGGCGAAGGGTCAGGATGGGGTTTTGTATCTTTTGCCAATCATATCCGAAGGTCAGGTTGATGTTGCCCTGTGGTTTGATGTCGACATTGGTGCCGCCAAAAAGGCGGTCGATCAGCGAATTTTTGAAATTGAATTTCGAAACCGGATCACTGGTACCATCGGCGCTTTTGCCATCGGCAGATACAACACCTTGCAAACGGTCGAAGTAATCGCGCTGCTGCTGTTCGTCGCGCCATTGCACGTATTCCTCAAAAGACATGTAGGTGGGAGCCCGGTAAAAGTCGTCTCCAATGCGCTCTGTGATGATATACATATCGGATGCAGCATCGTATTCCACCTGCCGTTCAATGACCTTTGGGTCGCGCAGATCCACGGGATTGTTGCCACCTGCGTTGATAAAATCGTCGTAACGCTCGCTCAGAGGGGGGAAGGTGTCGAGGGTTGCAGTGGCAGTAGCAGTGGGCAGTGGCAGTAGGCTCCGGGCACTGGTGGGTGCTGCCGACTGCGACTGCCACTGCCTATTGCCACTGCCACTGCCACTGCCACTGCCACTGCTACTGCTACTGCTACTGCTACTGCTACTGCCTACTGCCACCGGCCGTTCGCCATCAGGAAAAAAGAGGGTAAGTACGTTATCGCGCACGACATCGGGGTAAGCGAAGGCATATAGTGCGCAAACAGAAAACAGGGCGATCGCCGCGAGAAGGCTGTTCTTCTTCGTCATTTTCAAAAAAGCAGGATGGTTCAATTATGTGTGCTTGTTGATCAGAGGAGATGTTTATTGGGAATAATCGGGCAGATAAAGAATCCCTGATCACTCCAATGAACGATTTCAACCATTCAACAAATCAATTTGCCGGTGTTGGCGCCCGGCGTATGGATTATTAGTGGGTCAATGACGCGGGTATGAAAAGAATGGTTGCCTTAGGGAGGCTTGATTTAGGGCCCATTTTTTAGCATTCAGATTTCTTACTTTTGCGCTTCTTTTAAAATTCAATTATGAGCAACCGCGACAACCTCCTCGGTGTTTTGGGGACGATTTACCGATGGAGAAAAGCCCTCCGAAATGCCTGCCTCATCGCGCTGGTCGGAAGCATTGGCATCGCGCTGTGGATGGATACCTATTACAAGGCGAACACCATCTTCTATCCCAGCAATCAGGACCTTTCAAAACCTGAGCTGATCTTTGGCGCAATGAGCAAGGTGACCGAGTATTTTGGCACGGATAAAGATGTGGACCGACTTTTGGAAATCGCCTCCAGCAATGAGTTGGTGGACTACATGATCGGGCGTTTTGGGCTTTTCAACCATTACGATATTGACTCCTCGAGCCATGAAGGGCGGTATTGGGCCCGCTTGAAGTTCCGCAACCTTTATGTGGTGCAGAAAAACCGCAATGATGCCATTGAATTGACCATTGAGGATACCGACCCTCAAATGGCTTCTGACATGGCAAATGCCGCCCGCGAAAAAATTGATGAAATAGCGCAGCGTCTTACCAAAAACAACCAGGCGCAGATCCTCGCTTCGTATGATTCTAATATCAAGCGTAAAACGACCGAACTGATGCGGCTCGGCGACAGTGTGCGCGATGTGCAATTGCAGTACAATATCTACAGTGGCGGCGAACAAGGCGAACAACTTTCCGAACAACTCACCCGGGCGGAAAATGACATTGCCCGTAACCGCGCTCGCCTGGAGGTATTGGATGGGAACCCGCTCATCCCACTGGACACCATTGAATACATTAAAGCGAACCTTCGGGGCGCTACCCGCCAACGCGAAATGTTGCTTTCACATAGTTCTAAAAACGGCCCTTTAAGCATCCGGGATTACAATGAAGGGATCGGGAAAGTCTCCATCGCCAACGACTTGCACAACCAGGCCCGCAAACAACTCAGTTTCGACTTAGAACGCTACAACCATATCCTGGCCGCCTACAACACCAATATCCCTTCGATCCAGATCGTCGAAATGGCCGAACCACCTTTGATGAAGAACCGCCCGCGCCGCAGCATCATCGTGGTTGGCGCTGTGATGGCAGCCTTCCTATTTACACTTTTTGCGGCTTTTTTGGCGGATGCTTATCGGGATGTGAATTGGAAGGAGTTGCAATAGTTTACGGGGGCGCAACAGAGTTTCACGCAACGGCGCAACGGCGCAACGCTGTTTCAAAAAACGATAATCTTTCAAAAAACGTTGCGCCGTTGCGCCGTTGCGTGAAAACCCCGTTGCGTGAAAACCCCTCATTTTATCCTTCGCACAATTTTCAATCTTGAAGCTTTCTACACTCACAGGAATTCCAAAAGGCCACCCACAGGGGCGGTTGGTGGCAGCATTTATGGCCTTTAGCCTACTTGCCATTTTTGCGGGATTATGGTTGGAAATGACCTGGTTGACCCTGCTACCGGTGGGACTAGCAGTGATATGGCTTGCTTTGGTGGATGTTCGGAAGGTTTTTTTCCTGATGGTGGGTTGCATTCCGCTCTCTACGGAGTTGTCGTTGCCGGGCGGTTTGGCCACTGATCTGCCTTCAGAACCTTTGATGTGGTTGCTCACCCTGGCGGGCGTGGCCTGGTTTTCACGAAACTGGCGGCAAGTGGATGTGCGCTTTTTCCGTCACCCCATTACGCTGGCGCTTTTTGCCCATTTGTTTTGGCTCATGGTTTGTGTGGCTACTTCTCAAAATTTTCTCATTTCCTTCAAATCCCTGCTCGCCAAAGGCTGGTATGTCGTGGTCCTGTACTTTTGGGCAGCGCGTTTTCTGAATACAGAACGCGATTTCAAAGCCCTGATGTGGTGGTTTTTTGTGCCCTTGTTTTTTGCTACCCTCACGGTGATTTGGCGGCATGCAGGCTATAATTTTTCATTCGAGAGCATCAACGGTTGCTTGGAACCGTTCTTCCGCAACCATGTGATGTACGCCTGTTTACTGGCAATTTTTCTGCCATTTGCCTGGTATGGAACCTACTGGTACCAGCGTTTTTCAGGAGCATGGTGGCTTTTGATACTGGGTGTGCTGGTGTTTTTAATCGGTATCTATTTTGCCTACACCAGAGCGGCCTATGGCGCACTCGTACTGGCGGTTGGCGTATATTGGGTGGTCCGCTGGCGGTTGATGAAAGCCGCTTTGGTTGCCGCTGCTTTGGGTCTTGCTTTGTTCTTCACTTTTCTTGGCACCCGCGACAACTGGCTTTTGTTTGCCCCCGAATACGAAAAAACCATTTCGCATCAACGTTTTGACCGGCTGCTGGAAGCCACTACCAAGCTGGAAGACATCTCCACGATGGAGCGCGTGTATCGTTGGGTGGCTGCGACGTACATGATCAAAGAACGCCCACTACTCGGTTTTGGCCCTGCTACTTTTTACACCCACTACAAAAACTATACGGTTACCAGTTTTCGCACCTACGTTTCCGACAATCCGGAGCGTTCCAGTACCCACAATTATTTCCTGATGGTGGCGGTGGAACAAGGTTTACCCGGACTGCTTTTTTTCCTGCTGTTTTGTGTGGTCGTGATGTTGAAAGGCGAATCAGCTTACCACCTCACCCGGGACCGCAGTACGCGCGTCGCCCTCTTGTCTGCCTTGCTTTGTTTTGTGCTCATCAACATCCTGATGCTGATGAATGATTTTATTGAGACCGATAAAATTGGTTCCTTGTTTTTCATTTCGGTGGCTATATTGGTGAATATTGATTTGAAGAATAGGGAGGGGTAATTGGGTGATTGGGGTCATTGGTCATTGGGGTCATTGGTCATTGAAAATCTGGTGTCCTGCCGGATAAAAAATCAAAAAGCAGGAACGCGCTGATATTGACAAAATATCCGTATTTTTGCACATAATAAGCATGTTTTATGTCAGAAGCATCTGCCCAATCTGTATTGTCTGCCCACGGCTTTCCGTCCGGTTTAAGCGATCTCCCTTTGCCAGAGTTAGAACATCTGGCGCAGGAATTGGACGCAGTTATTGCTCAAAAACGCAAAGCGAATCGGAAGCCCAGCGAAGGGGAGTTGCTTTTGCTGATTAATACGACCGTTTTGAGTGCTGAGGAGCGGTCGCGCTATTGGGTTTTGGCTGAAAAATTGGAAGCAGACCAGCTTACGGATGAGGAGCATCAAGAGTATATGGAATTGGTAGACAAGGACGAAAATTTGCGCAACAATCGCTTCAAATTATTGATTGAACTTGCTCAACTGCGCAATATTGCCCTGCCTAAATTGATGGAAAACCTTGGCCTAGCTCCAGTGTTCAATGGCTAAGATACCAACAGCATTGCGGAGTTTGGTAGCAGAGCGAGCAAAAGGGAGATGTGAATATTGCCTTTGCCCAGCGGCGCTTTCTCCCGATTCCTTCCCGATTGACCACATCATTCCTGTCAGCCTTGATGGGAACCACTACTTCTTTTTAATTTAACGGCAATACCCATTAAATGTGTCCCATATTACGCCCATTATTGCCACTTCTGCCCAATTTGTTGCTGCAATTTTAAAACCCAAACCAGACCTTAGCGTTTCATTGCCTCAGTAGCAACAAACCCAGTTGCCAGTACAACAATATGAGCCTACCCGACTTTTCCCTCCGCCGCCCCGTATTTGCCACCGTGATGAGCATTCTCATCGTATTCTTTGGTGTGGTGGGCTATACTTTTTTGGGTGTACGCGAGTACCCTGCCATTGACCCACCGAACATCACGGTGCGCACCAATTATACGGGCGCAAACGCAGAAGTCATTGAAAGTCAGGTAACTGAACCGCTCGAACGGGCCATCAACGGCATTGCGGGTATTCGCACTATCTCCAGTTCCTCCGCGCTTGGCAACAGTAATATTACGGTCGAGTTCGACCTTAGTATCGATCTCGAACAGGCCGCCAACGACGTGCGCGACAAAGTAAGCCAGGCCCAACGCAACCTCCCGCAGGACATCGATGCACCACCTGTGGTGACCAAGGCTGACGCCAGTGGCGACCCCATTCTTTTCGTACCCATTCAGAGCAGCACACGCAGCATCATGGAACTCTCGGACTACGCTGAGAACGTTATCCGGGAAAAAATCCAGACCATTCCAGGCGTGTCGGCGGTCAATGTTTATGGGTCCAAACTCCCTTCCATGCGGCTTTGGATGGATCCCGCCAAAATGACCGCCTTCGGGATCACTGCACAAGATGTACTGTCGGCACTCGACCGCGAAAACGTAGAACTTCCTGGAGGCAAATTGCGTGGCGATGCGACTGAGCTGACCGTGAAAACCTTTGGCCGACTGCAAACGGAGGATGAGTTCAATGACATGATCATCCGGCAAGTTGGTAGTAGCACGATTCGTTTCAAAGACATTGGCGAGGCGGTTTTAGGCCCTGAAAATGAAGAGACTGGAGCGCGGCGCAACCTCGTACAAGGGGTATCACTGGCCGTAATTCCGCAACCCGGAAGCAACTGGGTGGAAGTTACCGACGAATTTTACCGTCGCTACGAACAGATTCAAAAAGATCTCCCGTCCGACATTGTGATGAGCGTGGGCATTGACAAAAGTCGTTTTGTGCGCCGAGCCATCAGTGAGGTGACGGAAACGCTTTTTATCGCTATCGGGCTGGTCGTGCTCATCATTTACCTATTCTTCCGGGACTGGATCATTGCACTCCGACCGCTCATTGACATTCCGGTCTCACTCCTTGGCGCGTTCTTTTTGATGTGGCTTTTTGGCTTCAGTATCAATGTGTTAACACTGCTTGCCATCGTGCTCGCTACCGGTCTCGTAGTAGATGATGGAATTGTAGTCACGGAAAATATTTTCAAAAAACGAGAGGCAGGCATGGACAAATGGACGGCGGCGCGGGAAGGCACGAAGGAGATCTTTTTCGCGGTCATCAGCACCTCCATTACCCTCGCAGTGGTATTTATCCCGGTCATATTCCTACAGGGCTTCACCGGGCGACTGTTTCGGGAGTTCGGTATTGTAGTGGCTGGCGCCGTGTTGATCTCTGCGTTTGTCTCGCTTACCTTGACCCCTGTGTTGAACGTTAAACTGGGAGGCAACATAACGAAACACGGTAAGTTTTACCACGCTACCGAACCCTTTTTTAAGGGCATGGACCGGGTATACGGCAATGCACTGCGCTCCTTTATGGGTTTTAAATGGATAAGTCTGGTGATACTTGCCGCTTGTTTTGGTTTGATCTGGTATTTTCAGGGAACGATCAAAAGTGAACTCGCACCGCTGGAAGACCGCAGCATTATCCGTACCACCGTGACCGCACCAGAAGGCACCGACTACGATAAAATGGAAAGGATCATCTATGATCTTTCAAAAAAGGTAATGGACTCGATCCCTGAACACAAGATGGTATTCGGTATTGCCGCTCCGGGCTTTGGTGCGGGAAGTACCAACTCGGGATTCGTCAGTCTACTGCTCACCGACCCTCAGGAGCGGGCGCGCAGCCAAATGCAGATTTACAGTCAATTGCTGACCATGACCAAAAAAATGCCAGAGGCACGGATGTTCCCCAGCCAGGAGGAAACCATCACCGTTGGCTTTGGACGTGGGCTGCCCATTCAGTACGTAATACAGACTTTGGATTTTGAAAAACTGGAAACGGTCGTCCCAAAATTTCTCGAAGAAGCGCGGAAAGATCCTGTTTTTGCAAATGTGGATGTGAATTTAAAATTCAACAAGCCAGAACTTCAAGTCAACATTGACCGGTTGAAGGCAGCGGAATTGGGTGTGAGTGTGCTTGACGTGAGCCAAACGTTGCAGCTCGCGCTCTCCGGGCGGCGATTTGGCTACTTTCTCCAAAATGGCCGACAGTACGCGGTGATCGGTCAGGTGGATCGCTCCAACCGCGACGAACCGCTCGACCTTGCCGCACTTTATGTCCGAAGCAACCGGGGTGAAATGGTGCAACTCGACAATATCGTGCACTTTGAGGAAACCAGCAATCCGCCGCAATTATATCATTTCAATCGCTACAAATCAGCTACAATCAGTGCAGCCCCTATCCCCGGGAAAACCCTCGGTGAGGGCCTCGAAGTAATGGAACGCATTGCTGCCGAAGTACTCGACGATTCTTTTGAGACCGATCTGAGTGGCCCCTCCCGGGATTTTCGCGAGAGCAGCGGCAACACTTCCTATGCGTTCATGCTGGCACTCATGCTCATTTACCTGATCCTCGCTGCACAGTTTGAGAGTTTCCGCGACCCACTTATCATCATGTTAACCGTGCCGCTTGCCATCGCAGGGGCGTACCTGAGTCTCGCCATCACGGGCAATACCTTCAATATTTTTTCCCAAATCGGCATGATCATGCTCATTGGTCTGGTAACGAAAAACGGGATTTTGATTGTCGAGTTTGCCAACCAAAAACGCGATTCAGGCATGCCCAAAAGAGAGGCTGTGTGGGAGGCAGCCCAGGCCCGACTCCGACCAATCCTGATGACCACACTTGCCACGGCACTCGGCGCCCTGCCCATCGCCATGTCCTTTGGAGCAGCCAGCACCAGTCGCATCGGCCTTGGGGTGGTAGTGGTAGGCGGTTTGATGTTCTCCCTGGTGCTTACACTGTTCGTCATTCCGGCCATGTACTTGTTTTTAAGCGGGAAAAAGCGAAATGCAGCGCCCTGGAGTAAGGAGTAAGGCTTGACCCGATGTGGTCACAAATTGTGACCACACCAATGGAAACTCAAATTATCCAATCTAAAATCCACACCCTACATGGTCATCGTGTAATGCTGGACTTCGATCTTGCTGCTCTTTACGAAGTTGAAGCCCGTGCCCTCAACCAAGCTGTAAAACGCAATCTGAGAAGATTCCCTCAAGACTTCATGTTTCAACTCTCGGCAGAGGAATGGGAAATGTTGCGGTTGGAAACAACTCCAACATTAACTACCTCATCACAAATTGTGATGAGGTATCCAAAAGACCGAGGGCTACGTTACAAGCCCTACGCTTTCACAGAGCAAGGAGTTGCTATGCTTTCTTCAGTTTTGCGCAGTGACAAAGCCATTGACACTAACATTGCCATTATGCGAGCCTTTGTTGAACTACGCCACTACGCCCTTACATATAGCGAATTGGCGCAAAAAGTGGCCGAATTGGAAGCTAAAACTGGTAAAGACATCGCCGACATCCACGAGGTCCTGCGGTGGCTTGGCGAAGAAAACCAATCCCGTGCCGCTGAAATCACTGCCCTCGAACCAACTTCCCTCTGGTTGGGAAAATCGCCGCGCTATCGGATTCAAAACGGAGAACTGAAATCTATAGAAATTGGTAGCAACTTAAGTCACCGGTTCTATACTTTGGCTCAAAGTCCTACCTTCGCGCTATGTTAAAAATAGGCACCCGTGGCAGCAAACTCGCTCTTTGGCAGGCAGAATTCACCCAAAAGGAACTCAGCCGTATCGGCGTGGAGAGCGTATTGGTCATCATTAAAACGCAGGGCGATCTAGTGCAGCACCTGGGTTTTGACAAATTAGAAGGCAAAGGTTTTTTTACCAAAGAAATTGAAGACGCACTCCTGCGGGGTGAGGTCGATCTGGCGGTGCACTCTATGAAAGACTTGCCGACACAGTCACCCGCAGAAGGCGGACTCTGCATTACGGCCGTTTCATACCGGCACAATCCCTCGGATCTGCTCATCATCCGAAAAGAATCTTATTCGGGAAATGCACTTTTAAAACTGGCGCCCAACGTCACAGTTGGCACCTCGGCAAATCGTCGCAAAGCACAATTACAAGCTTATCGTCCCGATGTACAACTTAAAGATATCCGCGGAAACGTACCCACCCGCCTCGAAAAACTCCGCTCCGGAGATTTTGATGCCATTTTTCTCGCCGCTGCCGGCGTGGAGCGTTTGGGTTTGGATATGTCAGATTTTGAAGTACTGGAATTGCCCGCACGCGAGTTTGTACCCGCTCCCGCACAAGGTGTTCTGGCATGGCAAACGAATCGCGATGATACGTCTACCCGACTCATTTTGAAGCAATTACACCACCCGGAAGTTTCTGCCTGTACCAATGTTGAACGCAAGGTACTCCAACTCATGCAAGGTGGCTGTCAACTACCACTCGGCGCGTTCTGCGAGCGGGATGCTGCCGGGAATTACCACGCCTTTGCCGCCTGCGAGATCGAAGGACAGCTGCGCCGGACGCGGCTTTCTTCCAGTACAAGTTTTGGGATGGCGGAAAAACTGGTGCAGCAATTGAGATCAGCGGGTTAGTTCTCTCCAAAGATCTCCTTCAACTTTTCGTCCAATTGAGCCCCACGCAAATTCCGGGCAATGATTTTCCCTTCCCGGTCAATAAGCAAGGTTTGTGGAATTGAAGTGACAGAATAAAGCGCCGCATGGGAACTCTGCCAGCCTTTCAGGTCGCTGATATGGTGCCAGGGCAAGCCGTCTTGTTTGATCGCGTTGCGCCAGGCGTTGATTTCACGGTCGAGGCTTACCCCCAGAACGTCAAAGCCTTTGCTGCTGTATTTGTTGTAACTGGCTACCACATTGGGGTTTTCTTTGCGGCATGGACCACACCAGCTGGCCCAGAAGTCAATCAACACTACTTTTCCGCGCAACTTTTTGAGTGAGTATTGACTGCTGTCCGGGGTCATACCCGCAAGATCCGGGGCTTCAAATCCAGTCATGAAGGTGGAAGATTTTCTCAATTCCATTTCCATGGCGGGTATTTCGCCCAGGTTTTTCGAAGTATACAGGTCAATATACTTTTTTGCCATGCTTGGGTATTGGGGGCTATTGTTCCCCTTCAGAGCGGCCACAATGCCTCCAAGTGCCATCCGGTAAGTAGCGCTCGCGGAAGGGATCCTGGCCAGATGGACCTCCGCCAATTTTATTGCTTTCTCATGGGCGACGCCCCTTTGTAATTGCGTGGCAATGAAGGATTCAAATGCGTTGTACACTTCAGGTATCTGCTCAAAAGCCTTGTCGCTCAGATCAGCCCAACGGAAGAATTCCTTGCCATAAAATTCAGCTTCTGCCCCGCCTTGACCTGCATAGTCTGGGGTGAGTTGGAGGCAAGCCGTACGCCACAGAAGCGGATTGGCCGTTTTGAGTGAGTCGAGGAAGCGTATTTTACGCTGTTCAAGTTGTGCAACGCGCTCTTCCGAAGTACGACGCATCGTGCCCGTAGATTGGTTGAACTGAGCCCGCACTTGTGTGCTTTCGGTGGTAAATTGCGTGAGCCGTTCCTGAAGGGTTTCCAAAGCCTTGTTGGCCGGTGAATTCACGGTACGCGCTTTGTGCATAAACTGCGTGTTACCCCACAAAGTCACTTGTTTTTCTTCCCCTAATATGATTTTAGCGGTGGATTGCTCATTGGCCCCGACGCTATAAAAACGCGCTGGGCTCGCAGGCACGGTTAGCACATAAGCACTGTCGGCGCCACTTTTACCGGCACTTGCTACCATTTGTTTGGCCAGGCCTAAATTTTCATACAGATATACCTTGTCGGCACTTCCTTGGGTACCGTAAAGGCGGCAAGTGAGTGTGACTGTACCAGCGCTTTTAGTGGGCGACTGAGCAGGTTTTGCAGCCGTGTTTTTTTGAAAAGCCCACAGTGAAGCGGGTAGAAACAATGCGGCGAGAAGCAGTTTTTTCATGTCTGGTGAAATCCTTTTTTTATCAAAATTGGGGCAAAAGTAGCCTATTGTTGGGCAGGAAATCCGAAACGAAAAGTTAATTTGAATTTAGGCATCGAATCCTTGCGTGAATCAAGGTCGCTTTAAATTTTATGCAACAACCTTTTGAAAAAAGTTGACATGTAAAATTTAACACACATAAATTTGGTTAAAGTTTTACATTTCAGAAGAAAAGTCTTGCATGTTCGAGAAATGTCCAATATATTTGAATCCTAAAGTATTGGCTTTCTTTGTTTTTTATCATAAACCGCTCCTTTGACATGAAAACAGTCCCGCATCCCGCATCCCGCATCCCGCATCCCGCATCCCGCATCCCGCATCCCGCATCCCGCATCCCGCCTGAGCCTCCAAAGTTCGCCTTTTTCGTTGATTTATGCAAGTGTCAGAACGGAAAAAACTCCGCCTATGACCCCATGGCTTTCTCATAGCCTCGATATTCCCTTACTGTGACGGCTTTACTATTTGGATTTCGAAGTCTCGTTCGAAATTTACATAATCAATTATTCTCAAGCACCAAAAATACGCCATGTCCCCCAGTTTCCCCTTTTACCGACAACGCGATGCCATGGATTGCGGCCCAACCTGCCTGATGATGGCCGCCGCCGCGCATGGCCGACAATATCCCTTGACTTACTTGAGAGAACGCAGTTACCTGAGCCGCCAAGGCGTATCTGCGCTGGGCATCATGGAAGCCGCAGAGGCCATTGGATTTCGGGCTATGACCGTAAAAGTGCCCTTTGACACAGGCGAGGATACCGCTTGCCTGTTGAATGCCCCGCTTCCTTGCATCGCGCACTGGAATCAGCAGCATTTTGTAGTTATTTATAAAGTCAACCGCCACCATATCTGGATCGCAGACCCTGGTGCAGGAAAATTCAAACTTACTCGGAAAGACTTTGAAAAATCATGGCTGAGCGATGCCGATCAGGGAGTTTTGATCCTTTTGGAGCCTACCCCAGCGTTTTACCAACGGGATAGCGTTCCATCAGACAAAAAAGCCCGTTTCGGCGTTTTATTGGAATATGTGCGCCCCCACCGACGCTTGATTTCACAGTTGCTTATCGGTATGGCTTTGGGTAGTCTGCTGATGCTCATTTTTCCCTTGTTAACGCAGAGCATCGTTGATTTTGGCATTGACAACCACAACATCGGCTTTATTTACCTGGTATTGCTGGCCCAATTGATGTTGTTTTTTAGCCAAATCGTCGTGCAGTTTCTGCAAAGCCGGATTTTGTTGTTCATCGGTACTCGGATCAATGTCTCCATGGTCAGCGACTTTTTGGCAAAACTGATGCGCCTACCCATTGGCTTTTTCGACACTAAGATGACGGGCGACCTTATGCAACGCATTGGCGATCAGGGGCGAATCGAAGCTTTCCTGACACAGTCTGCGCTGCCCGTAATGTTTTCAGCCTTCAACTTCGTGGTGTTCAGCGCCATCCTCTTGCTGTATAATGTCACGATTTTTGGCGTTTTTGCTTTAGCGGCTGCCCTTTATATCACCTGGATCGCATTTTTTCTGCGCCGTCGCAAAGAGTTGGATTATACACGCTTCCGGCAGGCGGGTGAAAACAACAACACCCTCATCGAATTGATACAAGGAATGCAGGAGATCAAATTGCAGGGTTCGGAGCGGAAGCGGCGCTGGTTATGGGCAGGCATTCAAGCGCAACTCTTTCACACCAGCCTCCGTTCACTCAACCTGGCCCAGTGGCAGGAAGCAGGCGCGGGTTTTATCAACCAAAGCAAAAATATCATCATAATCTTCCTTGCCGCCAAATCCGTAATAGACGGACAGATGACCCTCGGGATGATGCTGGCCACCCAGTATATGGTGGGGCAGCTGGATGCTCCCTTACAGCAGTTTATCACCTTTATCCGTTCCGCGCAAGATGCTAAAATCAGCTTGGAACGCATGAATGAGATACACGAGGTACAGGATGAGGGAGCTTCTACTTTACATGCCTTTGCGCAGCGCATATCTTCCCCCTCTGAAGGAGACCAGAAGCGCGCTGCCATCCATCTTGAAAACCTTTCCTTCCGCTACAATACCTTGCATGATGACGTACTCAAAGACATCAATCTCTGTATTCCGCAAGGTAAGATCACGGCCATTGTGGGCACCAGCGGCAGCGGCAAAACCACCTTGTTAAAACTCCTTTTGGGCTTTTATCAACCTACTAAAGGAAATATCAGTATTGGCGCTACTCCGCTGGCCTCCATAAACCCTGCTGAATGGCGCAAATGCTGCGGTACCGTCATGCAAGACGGTTTTATTTTTTCGGATACCATCGCCAATAACATTGCAGAATGCGACGAATATCCAGACAATGCCAAATTGCTCCATGCGGTAGACATGGGGAATATTCGCTCCTTCATTGATACACTTCCGCTCCGGTATAATACCAAAATTGGGGCGCAAGGCAACGGTATCAGCCAGGGACAGCGCCAGCGTTTATTGATTGCACGAGCCGTTTACAAAAACCCGGAATACCTGTTCTTTGATGAGGCTACCAATGCTCTGGATGCCAATAACGAACGGGCCATTGTGGAGAACTTGCAATCGTTTTATCGTTCCCCCTCTCCACTGGGGATGGGCCGTGATGGGGCAGCTAAAACCGTTGTCATTGTGGCACACCGCCTGAGCACTGTACGCCATGCTGACCAGATTGTGGTACTAGAAAATGGCAGTATTGTAGAACAAGGTACGCATGATACATTGGTGGCCAGAAGAGGGGCCTACTATGATTTGGTAAAAAATCAGCTGGAACTTGGCTCATGACCCATAATATTCATTATTCCAAAAACTATGAACATCTTCACCGATCTTTTCCTGCTCCAAAGGATTGACAACCTCATACGTACCCGTGCCACAGGCACCCCAATCCAACTTGCAGAGCGACTGGGTATCAGCGAACGCAAGCTCTACCGATTGATGGGCGACTTCCGTGATCAGGGCTTTCCGATTGCTTATGACAAGCAGGCGGACACCTATTATTATTCCGAACTAGTGAAAATTGAGTTTTCAATCCTGGTAGGACAGGAAAATCTGATGACGATCCGGGGCGGCGAAAAAAAGTTTGATATTTTTTCTGGACTGACGGATTTTGGCAGGGAGTGGCCGGACTTTTGTAATGCTTCCTGATCTTTTGCAGTTCGCGCGAGTGATAGGTTGGGAGGCCGGGAATATTCCTACCCGGCTCGAATCTGTGAGGAGGAGGGCGATTGAAAAGAGGGAAGGTGTTTTCAATTTTATTATTATGAATTTCGAAAAAATTTCGAACAAAAAATTTGCAGCCTTTAAGCAAAGTGAAGTGGTCAATCCAATTTTAATATCTGGCGGTTGGACTGATACTGATGCGGGTGGTGATCATGATCGGTTTCAAGCCACAGGAGCAGTAACTGATTACCAACAGACTGGTGATGGATCAACATTTACACAAGATCAACAAACTAGCAACGACTCAGGCGATACCAATAATGGACCTGGGTATTGATGTTGAATTTCAGGTTTATATAGGATTATAAAACCTGAAAATGCAAAGCGTATATATGATTGGCAGGTCAAATTTCAAAAGTAATAAATTTTGTTTTTTTACCCATGGCTCATACCATTAACCTGATGGTATCTCTCGAAAAATCTGAGTTTTTTCGCTTAAGTTGTTTAACATCAGTGGTATGAG
>JAUSMG010000402.1 GCA_030645295.1 Saprospiraceae bacterium
CAACTGACTACATTCTTGCCGAAGGTGCACTCACCTGGAGGGCCATCGGCTCATCGCTCATTGCCTCCAATAAAATCGCCGAACAATTAATCGGCATGAGCGGCACAGGTTTTGCCAAGGGACTGGCCATTGCCTCCTACGAATGGATGGCGGCCGCTACACTTATTGTTGTGGCAGTATTTTTCATGCCCGGCTACATCAAAAACAGGATTTTCACTATGCCGCAATTCCTAGAAAAGCGGTATAGTCCCCTGGTAGCCACCATGATGGCGGTGTTCTGGTTGTTGGTTTATGTGTTTGTGAACCTGACCTCTATACTCTACCTCGGTGCGATCGCGGTGAGCACCATATCTGGTTTCAGTTTCACGGCATGCGCGATCTTTTTAGCGGCATTTTCTATCCTTATTACGCTTGGGGGCATGAAAGTGATTGGTTATACGGATGTGATCCAGGTTGCTATTTTGGTGATGGGCGGTTTGTTCACGACCTATCTGGCGCTTGATCTGGTGGCCCAGCAATTTGGCACCCAAGGCGCTGTAGCGGGTTTGGGGTTGATCAGAGAACAGGCGCCTGGCCACTTCCACATGATTTTTGACGAATCGAATAAATACTATAAAGACCTGCCCGGGCTCACCGTGCTATTCGGTGCGATGTGGATCGCAAACCTAAATTATTGGGGCTGCAACCAATACATCACACAACGGGCTTTGGGCGCCAACATCGAAACGGCCCGTAGCGGTCTGCTTTTTGCAGCCTTTTTGAAATTACTAATGCCAATCATCGTCGTTTTGCCGGGTATCGCAGCCTATGTGCTCCACCAAAAAGGAATGTTTCAACAAGAAATGGTTAACGCAGCCGGCGAAGTGAAACCGGACAAGGCTTACCCGGTATTGCTCAACTTGCTTGGTCCCGGCCTGAAAGGCTTGTCTTTCGCCGCACTTACGGCTGCTATTGTAGCCTCTCTGGCGGGAAAGGCAAACTCCATTGCTACCATTTTCACTTTAGACCTGTACAATAAGTACATGGAAAAAGGTGCAAGCGAGGTCAAACAGGTGCGTGTTGGCCGCTGGACGATCCTCATCTCCATGGCTATTGCCGTTTTGGTAGCGCCCCAATTGCAAAAACTGGAACAGGGCTTCCAATTCATTCAAGAATTTACGGGACTAATCTCCCCGGGGGTCGTGGCCATATTCCTGCTGGGCTTTTTCTGGAAACGCGCGACCGCAAATGCTGCGTTGGTAGCGGCATTATCCACCATTCCATTGGGCATTGCCTTTAAAAAATATGTGCCGGATATGCCCTTCCTGAATCAAATGGGCTATGTATTCCTGCTTCTCGTGGCGCTTATGGTAGTCATCAGCCTCGCTGATCCAAAAAGCAAGAACAACCCTAAGGCAATGGAAGTGGATACTTCGATGTTTAAGACTTCACAAGCATTCGCGATTGGTGCATTGCTGGTGCTTGGTATAATTTCTGCGCTATATATTGTGTTCTGGTAACAGAGGATGGTTAAGGCAACCTTCATAAACCCCTAATTTGCGGTGCTAAATCCGATCGATCCTGATGCAAAAACTTTTGTTACTTTTCCTTTCGCTCACTTCATTTTCAGTGCAGCCTCAGGGGAAAATCCACTTCCGCAACCCTTCTTTCGAAGGCGCCCCTGGCACGGGCAAATGCCCAAAAGGCTGGCATAATACCTATGCAGGAAGCACCCCGGATATACTTCCCGGGGCATGGGAAATCATGTTTCCTGCGCAAGAGGGCAATACCTGCCTGGGACTTGTCATTCGGGAAGACGGCACGCGCGAGGACATCAGTCAGACCCTTGCTGAGCCGCTTTTGGCTGGAAAATGCTACTCCTTTACCCTCTACCTTGCCCATGCACCCAAGTATGTGGGCTACAACAAACCCACAAGATTGCGCATCTTTGGCAGTGCTGTTAAAGGTGGAAAAAACGAATTGCTGACCACATCTCCATTGATCGACCACGCCGATTGGCGACAATACAAGTTCGAACTTAATCCTTCAACCAATATGACTCAATTGGTGTTTGAGGTGGATTATGCGCCGGGAATTTTTTTCAAATACAAAGGAAATATCTTGCTCGACAACTGCTCTCCTTTGGAAAAGTGTGTCCGCGCATAGGAAATATCCAATAACCCATAAGGAATGTCCAATGTCCAAACCAGCCAGCGTCAACTGGTTTTCAAGATTTTAATCCTGTTTTTTTCGCTTCCCTCTGTGCTTGCTGCGCAAGCAGATTCGCTGTTCAGAGCCTTCGTTTATATCGAAAAAATTGCGATTGAAGGGGATAAAAAGACAAAAACAGGCACTATTTTGAGGGAGTTGGAATTCGCCGTTGGCGACTCTCTGCCGACCGCAGGGCTTCCGGCTGTTCTCGAGCGCAACCGCTTGCGCCTAATGAATCTGGGTATTTTTTCAGAAGCAAGCATCAGTGTTTCGAATTGGGGCAAGGAAGGGCGTATCAGTCTGCTGGTACGGGTTTCAGAAGGCTGGTATATATTTCCTGTGCCGATCCTTTCTCTTTCCGACCGCAACTTCAACGTTTGGTGGAATGAGTTCAATCACTCGTTCAAGAGATTGAACTACGGCCTCGATTGGAGCCAACTCAACCTCACAGGCCGCGCCGATGCACTGAAAGCGATCGCCCAATTCGGCTTCACCAACCGATACGAACTAAGTTACCGAAGTCCCGGACTCAACCATAGTCGCACATTGGGCCTGGAGTCCAGCCTCTCCTACAGTCGCGCACACGAGCTCTCCTATAAAACCACTGCCAACAAACTTGAATTCCTGAAGGTACGGGAGCGCTGGCTGATTGAACAAATTGTGGCTACCGTGACGCTCATCTCGCGACCCAAACTTTTTAAAAGCCAATCCTTTACGCTTGAGTACCGTGACAACCTAGTGGACGATACCATTGCGCATGCGCTAAATCCGGACTATTATTTGGACCGCAAAACCCGGCAGCGTCATTTTAGTGCCGTGTATTCGTTAACTTACGATTACCGCGATATTCGACCTTACCCCTTGAAAGGCTGGCGGGCAATCCTGGATATTCGCAAAAACGGACTTTTAACCTCTGACGACCTCCAGATATTCCGCGCATTTGCTGAATTTGACCAATATTTCTCTTTCAACAAATGGCTGAGCCTCGAACTGGTGGGTAAAATACGCAGCAGTCTGCCGCGTCGAAAGCCTCCGCAGAGCAATAACCAGGCGCTCGGCTATGGCGGAAATCTGGTGCGTGGGTATGATTATTATGTGGTGGATGGGCTGGATTTTGGCTTATTGCGCACATCCTGGCACCTTCGTTTGTTCGAGGGACAATTCCGTTTGGGCAAGTTGATGCCCATAAAAGCCTACCGAAAGTTGCCCATCAAGGTCTACCTTGCCTTCAACAACGACCTTGGCTGGGCCAATGATCCGCATTATGCCGCGACCAACCCGCTCTCCAACCGCTTACTTTATGGCTATGGACCCGGACTAGACTTTGTGGTGTATTATGACAAATCCATTCGTTGTGAATGGACCTGGAATGACCTCGGAGAAGGCGGATTTTTTTTGCGGGTCAACACAGGGCTATAATTATCCGTTTTTGAAAAGAAAAAGTGGGGGGATCGGTTTTTTTATAGCCCAGGCAGAACAAAATTGAACCGTCAAAATATGCACACCAATCATAGCGACTTGTACCGGTCCTTTGCCGCTGAGGTTTCAGACCTGCCGCTGTTCATGCAGCCCTGGTACCTTGATGTGGTATGCCGGGGCGGCTCCTGGGATGCGGTGACGGTGCAAAAGGGCGGAAAAACGGTCGCCGCGCTGCCTTATTTTTTGAAGCAGAAATTCGGTTGGCGTTATATTACCATGCCCCAGGTCTGCAAACAAATGGGGCCTTACCTGCATCCGGAATATCGCAGTTTAAAATGGGAAATGCGCCTTTATGAAGATCTGATTGCACAATTCCCGCCCGGTCTTGCCGCCTTTGAACAAAACTTCAATTATTTGGTAACCAACTGGCTACCGTTCTTTTGGCAAGATTTCCGGCAGACGACAATGTATTCCTACGTATTGTCTTTAACCGATTCGGAGGACCTGATTTTCAAGAACATAGAGAAAAATTACCGGCAAAAGATTCGTGCCGCAGAGGCTAAATTATTGATCAGTCACGATTTGCCCCTGACCGAATTGCACCGACTGATCGGTTTAAGTTTTGAACGTCAAGGACTGGATCAGCCCCTTGATTTTTCGTTTTTGGAATGTCTTTACACCGCGCTTTATGAACAAGGCTGTGGCAAACTTTTTTTTGCTACCGACCCAAGCACCGGCGCGCTGCACTCCGCCGCCCTGCTTGCCTGGGATAATACCTCCGCTTATTACCTGATGAGTGGCGACGATCCTGCGTTGCGCGCTTCGGGAGCGGCCGTCCTGCTCAAATGGGAAGCCATCCAGTACGCAAAAAATGTAGTGGGAGTCCCTGTATTCGATTTTGAAGGAAGCATGATCCGGGGAGTCGAGCAGGGCCGACGCGATTTTGGCGCACAACAACGGCCCTATTTTCAGGTACTGCGCGAGTGGTCAACTTTGTGGAAGTGGGGGAAGTTTTTGAAAAGGCAGTAGCAGTGGGCACTTCTGCCCACTGCTACTGCCCACTGCCAACGGCTACCTCCGTTCCCCTGCCAAGCGTTGTGCTTGCCCCACCCAATCGTCGCGATAAATTTTGCCGGGGCTGATATCCAAGGTCTTGGCTACTGCGATCACCGCGTCATCGTCCCAGCGACTAATCTGGGAAAAAGTAGAGATGCCCATTCCCGCGAGCCGTTCTACAAAGGTTGCCATCCCCTTAATACTTTTCAAATCATCCACCTGAGGCGCTGCAACGCTTCCTTTTCGGGAGTTTTTTTGTTTTTGCGATTGAGTTTCGGCCTTTTGCTGAAGTTCGCGATGGAGCATTTCGATCTCAACGAGGGCTTGGCTAAGTTGCAGCCGGAGTTGATCGCGTTCGGTTTCGAGGGCAAGTGACTTTTGCTCGAAAGCCGCCAGACGATCCTGCATGGCTTTGAAACCCCGGTACAGCGTATCCCAATCTCCCATCTCCTTTTGGGTACCGGAAAGTTGTTCCGCAAGCGCAGCATTCCGGCCGCGAAGACTATTGGCCAGCACCTCTAATGCAGCTACCTTTTGCGCATATTGAGCAGCGGCCGCTTCTGCATTGGCAATACGAGCAGCGTTGAACGGAGCATCAGGTAAAAGTGTAGCACGCTCATCTTCAAGCAGTTGTACGATAGCCCTGAGCTTTTCTACATCCAATGAAGCACGGCGAAAATCGGCTTCGCGCAGATCATGCTGGTGTTTAATCTGGGTGTAGAGCCTTGCCAGCGTATTCTTTTCCTGTTCAATTCTGGCCAGCGCGCCACGTACCTCTTTTTCGGCGGTGTTGGCACGCAACGACCAGCCGATAATGGTACCAGCCAGGGTGAAGATGCCCCACACGAGCCAAAAAAGAACCGGATCTTCCAGAAAAAAATTCATGGCAAATGACTTGCGTTGGCGACACATAAGCATAAAACATGCCGCTTTTCAACACCCAAATTTCTAAACTTTTTGGAAATCAAGGGTTTAGAGTTTCATAAAAATCACTTTTTGCCAAAAAAATGTTTTGTGGCACACCTCCCCTTTTTTAAAACCAATCTGAAAATGCGAAAAAAAACGTCGTTCTGGCAGAATCTGATTTGGGCTTTCCTACTTTTGCGCCACATTTTTCGCACCACAAAATTTTGCAGGACAATATGGAAGACATCAAAAACTCGCGTGGCAAGGGATACTGCATACTCTACATCATTATGGGTCTGTTTTTTCTCTCAGCAGTGTTATTTATGCTGTATAACCGCAGCTCCGTGCTGGATTTCGGACGGTAATTTTTGCCATCGCATCGTAAGCTTTTCAATAAAAACCGCAAGAGGCAGAGGCACTGTTGCGGTTTTTTTGTTGTTGAACTATGTCTATTAAACATATCCTCTTTGACAATGACGGCACGATCGTAGATTCAGAGATCATTGGTGCACGAATCATGTTGAAACTGCTCGCTCAACATGGACTGCACATGGAAGAAAGAATATACAACATGCGTTTCCCGGGCCTTTTAACCCGGGACATCATAATCGCTTTGCAACAGGAAGAGGGTTTCATAGCGCCTGCAAACTTTATCCAGCAAATTCGCGACGAACATCTTGCAGGTTTTCACCGCTCACTCCGCGCCATTCGCGGGATGCCTGCTTTGTTCAGAAGCCTGAAAGTGCCAAAGAGTATGGTCTCCAACGGCAGCATACAACACGTGGAAAAATGCCTGCGCATGGTGCGCTTGCGGAGTAGTCTTGATGGTTTTATCTTCTCCGCAGAACAAGTAGACAAACCAAAACCTTTCCCCGATGTCTATCTTTTTGCACTTGAAAAACTAGGGCTTTCAGCGCATGAAACCCTCGTAATCGAAGACAGTGTAACCGGTATTTTAGCCGCAAAAAGTGCTGGCATTCAATCTGTTGGCTTCTTAGGTGCTGCCCATATCCATGATGGACATGGACAAATGTTATGGGACGCGGGCGCCGATTTTGTGGTGGCCGATGCAGAGGGCCTCACCATGCTGTTGAAAAAAAAAGGTGCCGTTTGAGAAAAAAATATCTCAAAACACTTGACAGTTTCAAATTTTTTTCCGGCCTTTGCATCAGTTTTCATTTGGTTTTTTGGGGTTTATTAGCCGTCAGTCGCGCAAGCGTTCTGGCGGCTTTCTCATTTTGGGTGTTTGGGAGTATTGATAGCACCCTGTTCAGATTAAGAAATATTTTTCCGTCCTTTGCTGACCCAATCTGCCAACCTTTTTCATTGCGACGCGTTCAGGTCTAAATTCTTTTAAAGTGCAATCGAACGAACAAGTGGATGTCATCATTTACAGGGTGCGCGAAAGCGGCCTTGAAGTGTTTTTAGTAAATCAGGAAAGTGACGGATCACTCTCTGCTCCTTTCGCTGACGAGGCTGCGTCCGATCTACTAAAAGCCCATTACATAGAACTCGACCCTGTGGCCGATGCTAATGGCGATACCCGCAAAGCCATTGCCATCGAGGCCGATTGGCACGAGATCCCTTCACTTCGCGCACTGGTATACGAGGACTTCCGTGTAGCAAAAGAAAAGGCCCGACTACACATCAAGCATCTGGTGGTAGATTTTGAAAAAGGAACCTATGTGGCCGTTAAAGAAGCATTTAAACGCGTTTTGCCACAGCAGTATGCTTTTTTGAAAGAGCTCAAAGAGATCATTGCCGACAAGAATCAGGCAAAATCGATTTAGAGATGGTTAATCATTACTGGTTCCTTTAGCATCGAAATAAATTTCGCCCTACTTCAGAAACGCACTCTGACAAAGACCAATAAAATCTTTGATCGCCGCCTGTGCCGCTCCTGTCCGGGCCAACACATCACTTCCAGCAGTCTTTCCTAAGCCATTCAGCAGATCCAGTGTGGACTGCGATTCAGCCACTGCTTTGGATACATAGCGCGTATCCGGCGTTTGCCATTGCTGCTCTACTTGGGTGTAATACGCCGGAATATTTTCAAGTAAGATCGGAAGTTCGGGGTGATTCGAAAATTGCTCTAAATACCCCGTCACCACAAAACGGGATGGATCAAAAAACGCAGCGCCTGCGTTTGCAACACAATCATCCAAAACTGCCCTGATTTGCAACAACTGCTTTTGACCTGCTGGGCTAAGTTCTTCTTTTACAATGGAATTGGCCTCTTTTTGAAGGGTTTCAGCCAATGTCTGTTGTTCCGCTGGCTGTTTAGAGGCAGGCGGTAAAGGCCAGTGGAGCACCTCATCTTTCAACTGGATCTCGAAAAAATCCTGTTGCGCAAATTTTTCCCAAAAGTTGTGTTGCAAACGCTCCAGCCTTGCCTCAGGGGTATTACAGGAGAACATATAAATTATGGTGAGCAGCGCAACATTTTTTAGCATAATTGGGTAGCAGGTTTTCTATTACTTCCCAGCAGGACAGGTATTTTTGCAGTGCGAACCTACAACTTTTTGTCACGCTTAAAAATACTCCGCGCGTTTTTCGACCTTCGCCACAATACAAATGCCACACCGTGTCGAATAACCAAAGTCATCAGTCTACCAATCCGCCACTCAATATAGAGGTCATCTCCGCCGGAGCTGGTTCGGGTAAGACCTATACGCTCACCCGACGCATGGTTGCTTTGTTGCAACAAGGCGTCCGCCCGGCTGGTATTATGGCCACCACTTTTACCAAAAAAGCCGCTGCCGAATTACAGGAACGGGTGCGCGTCAGCCTGCTAAAAGAAGGCATGAGCGAGGCCGCCAACGAACTCGGTGAAGCCCTTATCGGTACCGTCCACAGCATCGGTACGAGACTCTTGCAACGTTTTGCTTTTGAAGCAGGCGTTTCGCCGCTGGTAGAAATAATCGCCGACGGCGACGAGCAGCGACTGTTCAATGAATCACTTGCTCAGGTGCTGACAGAAAAGCGCATCGAGCGCATGAATTTGCTTGCCGACCGCCTGGGTCTGACCAAAAAAGGTATTGGCGAAGCTTACGATTGGCGCCGCGACATCCGCAACCTGACCGATGTGGCGCGAGCCAATAACTTTGACAAAAACATCATGGAAACGAGCAAGTTACGCTCCTGGGAAAAATTCGAACGACTGCTCCCGCCGGTCCAAAATGTGGACCCGGTAGTCTGGAACAACCGCCTGATCTCGGCCATCGACCAGACCGTGGCAGCATTGGATGCGAACGAAGCCGATACCACCAAAGTCACCCGGGACGCAGCCGAAATACTGAAGCAATACCAAAATCAACTTAAATATCGTGGCGAGTTGTACTGGCATGAGTGGGTAAAGATCGCCAAAACGAATCCGGGAGCTAAAAGCCGCGATCTCATGGAAGATCTTCGGCAAATTGCCCTCAGCCACGATCAGCATCCGCAGTTTCGAGACGACATCCGGGGTTACATCGAACTGGTATTCGACATCGCCTCCGATGCGCTCCATGAGTACGAGCAGTACAAAAAAAAGCGCGGCCTGATCGATTATACCGATATGGAAACCTACGTCAGCAGCCTGCTGCGGGTGGAATCTGTGCGCGAAACGCTGCGGGAAGAGCTTGATCTTTTGCTCGTGGATGAGTTTCAGGATACCTCGCCCATTCAACTCGATATTTTCCTGCAAATCAGTCAATTAGCACGACATTCCATTTGGGTTGGCGACCCAAAACAAAGTATTTATGGCTTTCGGGGCGCTGAGCCCGCCCTTATGAAAGCCATCATCTGCGCTACGGGCGGGGTAAAGGACGAGAATATTCTCAAACAATCCTGGCGCAGCCGACCGGATATTGTGTATTCAACGAATGCCATTTTTGAACGGGCTTTTGAAGGAATGCCCAGGGAACAAATTGTGCTCGAACCAGCCTGGAATGATGAAGGTTTAGGTTTGAGGTTTGAGCACAAATCACCTGGATCAACCCTAAACCCTGCAATCTGCCATTGGCATTTCCGCTCCGATATAGATGAGCGAAAACCACCCGGTGCCCCTTGGTTTGACAACTGTATCGCCGACCAGGTTCGCATTTTACTGGAACGCAAACCCTTGATCTTCAATAAAAAAAGAGACCAAACCCGCCCCATTCGTCCCGGAGACATTGCCATTCTCTGCCGCAGTAACCGCCAATGTCTGAGCATGGCTGATGCGCTGCACCGCGCCGGACTAAAAGCCGCCATTGCCCGCAACGGACTGCTGGCAACGCCTGAAGGCAAACTCGCTGTGGCTTGCCTGAAATACCTGCTTACGCCCTCTGATTCACTGGCCGCTGCCGAGATTCTGCTCCTCACCGGCATCATGGATTTGGAGGATATTGTAGAGCGCAGGTTAAAATATTTGTCCGAAAACGCCGACTCGCCTATTTACGGAGGAGGCTGGGGTGATACCCTATTGCTCGATCATTTGCTCGCCTTGCGCCCCCGCACCGCCGACCTTTCTGCCTCTGAGATCCTGAATCTGGTTTTGGAAGAACTTGATCTGCGCCGAGCCGCCATTCAACTCGGAAACCCCGACCAACGCCTCGACAATCTCGATCGCCTGCGCCGTTATGCCTTGGATTATGAATCGGCTTGCCAACGCCTGCATTCAGCAGCTTCTCTGGGCGGTTTCCTGTTGTGGCTCAATCAGTTGTCCGATAATGAACTCGATGCCCAAGGCTCCGGCGAAACAGAGGATGCGGTAAAAGTGCTCACCTACCACCGCTCCAAAGGGCTGGAATATCCGCTGACCATCTGCCATGCGCTCGAGCAAAATTTGAAAGAACAAGTCTGGGGACTCAACCTCGTGAGTGCAGTAGAAGAGCCGGATCTGGACAACATTTTGGGCAACCGTTGGCTGCGTTTTTGGGTGAATCCTTATGCGGATCAATTTCGCAACACGCCCCTCGAAGAAACACTATTACAGACAGAAGAATGGGCCGAAGCGCGCCGAAGCGCGCTTGAAGAAGAAGCGCGCCTGCTCTACGTTGGCCTGACCCGGGCTCGTGACTACCTGGTGTTCCCAACCACGGTCAAAAACACGGGCTGGCTTAACCGGGTGTTCAGCCATGGCGACGACTCCATTGAGACCCTCGATGAAAACTCCAGCGAGACGCCGTTTTACCACGAGGGGATGCCGATCCCGATTGAAACCGAGATCATCTACAAGCCGAGGGATTTTCCTGAAACACTGCCCGATGAATCACCGGTGCTGTATCACGCTACGCGGCAGGGAAAATCCCGGCGGGTCAACCCGCCCTTATTAATTGATACCCAGCATGAGATGCCTTCCGCCGTTCAGCCCATGTTGGGGGAACCCGAGGCTTGGGGCAATTGGTTGGAATTCAAGGGAGACTACAGTTCCGCATTGGGTAAGGCAGTTGCCAGTTTCCTGATCGCGGACGATCCGACGCTTGCACTTTCCGCGCGATTGCTGATGGCTCAAAAGCAGTTGCAAATCCGGGGGGTGACGGAACAAGTTTCCGCAGAGCATTTGGTGCGACAATCCGGCGCGCTGCAGGTTTTTCTGGAGAAAAAATTTCAGCCCAAAAAGGTGCTGGGGAAATATACTGCGGAGGGCTTTCTCCTGCCGCGGAAACGCATGCTAAAACTGGAGGCAGATCTATACCTGGAAACTGAAAATGGCGTGGTGGTTATTTCATTTGCGCCTTTTGCAGAGGGTATGAAAAAATGGAAGCTAGTAGCCCAGGCAGTGGCGCCGGGTCTGGCCTGGTGGCGGGAATTTCAAAAACGATCTGACTACTTGGTGGAGTGTTGGGTGGTATTTCCGATGGAGGGGCAGGGGGTGGAGTTGAGCTTTACGTTCTCAAATCTCTCCCAATAACGCCTTAAAATCCGGCTCCAAATTTGCAAATTCCGCTGCGCTAAGCGGCTGATTCCCATACCAAACGCGCTCGTACTGCCGTGTGGCATCACGAAATTGCGTCCCCAGGCGGTGGCTGCGCATCTCGCGCAGGTAGTCTCGATTGGTCTTTTCTTTCGACCAAACAATTGCCTCTTTCTCCGACAACTGCTTGATGGTCTGCAGGAAATATAGCCTTACAGCCAGGGGCCAGTTGGACGCCAGGAGTGCTTCGCGCAGGAATCGTTCCAGGTCGGTTTCGTGAATGTACTCATCGAGATTGGCGAGCGTAATCTCAGTACCGTCCCGGGAAATGGGTCGGTTGCGTGGGGTCTGCATCACCGAATAAATACCATAAGCTATGATTCCCAGCGCAAATAAGACTGCTAAAATCTGCAAAAAACTCCCCAATCCCTGTGTCAGACCAGTCCAGTCGAAGGGCGGTTCGGGTGCGTTGGGTTCGCGTTTTTTGCGTTCCTTGGGTGGTTTGGTTACATCTTTACTATAATCCATTCCCCCGGATGCCTTGTCCCATTCATCGGCTGGCACTTCGCGGAGTGCAATGGGAGCAAGTGGCGGGGCCGTGTAAGGTTCGCGCACATAATCTTTCTCAACCATCTCCTCCGCTTCGAGGTAGGCTGTGTCAGCAGCAAATTCCAATTCCTGCAATGAATCTTCCAGCGTCTCCTCGATTTGTGCCGGGAGCGCGAGCGGGAAAAACAGGAAGAGGAGGATGTATTTCATTGAATCATTTAAGGTTGAGTCTCGAGGGGTCTTATACACATTGACCACATTTTTACCCACCGAAGTTTTAACGAAGGGGGGTCTCATATTTGCCACATTTATTCCCTTGCCAATCCCCGAATTTTTCGCGTTTGTCCCACCAGTTCAAGCTCCTCCCGAAGACTCGCCGCATCGCCGACTTCCCGGAAAGAAAAATATTGCAATCCGCCGCCCAGCACCGTGATCAGGAAGAAAAAATACATCAATACTCCCGCAGCGCAGGTGGTGGCAATGGTACTGTAGGCTGCCATAGCGCCTTCTGCGGGGGGCACAAACCAACTAAACAATTCAATGGCCATTTCCCAAATGGGGGACTCTAAAAACATGAAAAACAACAAGTTAAGCGCGCCTGTTAGCAGTCCCAAGCCCATGGCAGGTCCCCAGTGCATCAATTGCCAGGCACGATTAAGCGCAATCAAAGGATTCCGGGTTTCAAAATAGATCACTGCCGCCCACAATCCAAGAAAGGGAAAGGCCACCCAGGAAAGCAGCACCCCCAGATATCCCGATAAAGATTCCAACCCGAAGGCAAAACCCGGCATCAACAGCAGCAGTGGAAGCCCTGCCAGCAATGCCCTACGCGGCTCAAAAAGAATGTGCTGTTCGGTATCCATCTCTTGCTCCAATGCACGGAATGCCGCTACTGCCACCCCGGCAAGCAGAAATATTTGAAAAAAGTAAAGTCCTGAAGTCGCCTCGTTCCCAAAAAAATCGCTCAGTCCACCCAGGATATCCAATGGCCAAAGCGGAATGTCAAGATACTGAAAGGTATCGGCCGTCGACTTTTTAGAAAAACCAAAAGCCCAGGCTGCAAAAGCCGCTGTGGTAGCAAAAAGTCCAAGAAGCGTGGTACGAGGATGGCGGGATAGCGCAGTGAATACATCGGAGAGTATTTCACCCACCGTTTTTATTCCCCTGAAATCGATCGCGTGGTCTCGGGAGGGCGGCAATTCTTTATCCAAAGCTATGGGTCGAAAGCTGCCAGTTCGGGCTTTGTGCCAGGGCAGCCAAACAAAATACCACAGCACGAAAAACAGCGACGTGAAAATAAATGCTGCGCGGATGAAATCGGGCGTATCCGTGTAGCGCGTGAGAAAACCTTCAAAAAATCCCGCCAAAATGATGATTGGAACAATGCCGATAAAGATTTTCAAACCACGCCGCATGGTAATCTGAAAAGCCTGCATGCGCCTGTAAGTGCCCGGAAACAACAACCCGGAGCCTGCCACCAAGCCCGAAGCGCCTGCAATAATGATCGCGCTGATTTCCAGGGTGCCGTGAATCCAAATGGTCAGGAACGACTCCCAAAACACGCCTTGCTCAATAAAAAAATACTGAAATGCGCCCACCATCACGCCATTGAAAAGCATAATAAACACCGTTCCGATGGAAGCCAAAACTCCAAAAATTGCTGTACGCAGCGCGACAAACAGGTTATTTGCAGTTATGCCTGCGGTTGAACCGAGCGGACCGGAGTCTTTGTATACAGCCATCGGGTCGCCGTTCTCAATATTGGCCAGGGTCATGTCTACATAACTGTCGCCCAAGATAATGCGTGCAAAATCAGGGTTGATCATACTCGAAACCACACCAATACCGAAAGAGAGCACGAACAGCGCGAAGGACAGCAAAAGTGCTGTGCGCGATTCCCACATGATACGGGGCAGTTCATCTGTCCAAAAAAGGCGCAGGCGCTCTGCCGGGAAACGCCGACCACGATAGATGTTGTGGAATACCCGCTGCGCCAACGAATTGAGAAAAACCCGGACCGATCGGTTGGGGTAAAAAGTACGGGCGTAGGAAAGATCATCCGTAACCTGGATGAACAGGTCATTGAGCTTATCGGGATCGCGACGGTCTTCGCGGAGCATCTGCTCAAAGTCAGCCCATTTTTCCCGATTCTGCTCTATGAATTTTGTTTCTTTCATTTTACGGTTTTGCCTCCATTGGTTTGAGGTGGTTCAATTTTAACAAGAGCAAAAGTAACAGGTTTGGCTGTTTCAGGAGCCTTGAAAAACCTTGCTGAAATCGAGGATTGAGTACAACGCATTATTATTTTAACACAAACGTATAAAACTCAGCTGCATTTAACCAACTTTAACCTCCGGCAAAATGGAGTTTAATGCCACATTAACGAAAAATACGGAGCGGAAGAACCTATTTTTGACCCAGAAAATATGCGCACCGGAAATTGCGCAAATATTCACACACTTTTACACCATGAAAAAAGTAAATAATTCTCTGCTTTGGGCAATCGTCGGCCTGTTCGCTTTGGCATACAACCCCGTCGTCAATGCACAAGACGACCTCTACTTCGACCCTGCTACGGATGCTCCTGCTTCCGCACCAGCGGCGGCGTACACAGAGGAATACGACGAGAACAATAATGTCACCCGCCGCTATGAGGGCGACGATGATGGTTACTATGACGACGATGACGATTATGCTTATGAGTACTCTTCGCGTATTCGTCGCTTTCAACGCCGGTCCGTTGTGGTAGATTACTACGATCCTTTCTTTGTAGATCTCTACAATTACGACCCATTCTATTCTCCCGGCACTTCCATTTATGTGTACAACTACAATGACTACTGGTCATACCGTCGTTGGCAGCGTTGGAACCGATGGAACAGTTGGAATACCGGCTGGGGTGGTGGTTATGGCGCCGGCTGGAACTCTTGGGGGTGGAACAGTATGTATGCTTTCAACAGCCCCTGGTACAACCCTTGGGTGGTCAACAATTACTACTACGATCCATACTGGACTTGTAACGGGTACAATCCCTACTACCAGAACCACTACTATGGCAATGGCTGGGGAAACAACCACTATTACTATAATAATGACAATAATGGCGGCGGCGGTTACGCGCCAAAAACCTATACAGGCCCACGCAGAAACGGCTCGAGCGTCAACCCTGGATATGCCCGCATACCAGACAGTAATGGTCGGTTGTCCACCTCGCAGACCAATGTACCCATGCTCGAAAGAACGGCAACACGTCCTGGTCGTACGGCTGGCGACATCGAAACAGGACGCACTAAAACCGCTTCTGATCGCTCCGTAACGCCGAATTCAGGTGGCCGTCGTCCAGAAGGTTCTACCGCCGAACCTGCTCGTACCCCTAAGTCGGAGACTCCCGCAGGCCGTGGTGTTGAAACCAAGCCAGTGCCACGCGGCGAGGAAGGTTACAAACCGCGCCGTACTGAAACGACAAAACCTCAGCGGACCGAGACTCCTGCTCCCCGTAATGAGGAGGGTTACAAGCCGCGCCGTTCTGAGGAAACACCTGCAGCGCGTCCACAACGTACGGAAACGCCTTCGCGCAAAAACAACGAAGGCGGCAATATTAGGCCACGACGTACGGAGTCTACCACTCCTACACGCACGGAAGAAAGCCGTCCCGCTCGACGCACAGAGGAACGTTCTATGGATCGTCCAAGTCGCTCAGGCAACAATGGCAGCGGAAGTTCTTCGCAAGAAAGCCGTCCGAGCCGTTCGTCTGACAGTGGCAGCAGCACCCGTTCCAGCAGTGGAAGCAGCACCCGGAGCAATGATTCGGGAAGCAGCAGAAGTTCTGGCGGAAGCGGCAGCAAAAGCAGCGGCAGTGGTCGCGGTGGTCGCAATTAATACCGCCATTTAAATTTGAAAGGAGGGCGGAAATCGGTGCATGTCGCCTTTTTCCGCCCTTTTTCTTGCTTAGGAACGACTGAAAATTTCCGATTTACATGCAGTTGAATCCTTAATCTTGATCCCATAATTTTTTCAAAACAATATTAAACCATGAATAAAATAGCGATAATGGCCTTGTTGCTCTTGTGCGCAGGCCAGACCATTTCTCAAAATGCCAGCGATGTACTCCGATATTCTTATCTGCAACCTGGCGGCACAGCCCGATTCATCGGTACAGGCGGCGCGTTTGGCGCTTTGGGCGCTGAATTTGGATCGATCAGCCAAAATCCTGCCGGCCTTGCAATGTTCCGCACCGACGAACTTACCCTGACCCCTTCCCTGCGTTTTGCAAAAACTGAGGCAAAACTGGATGGCGGAACAGCTTACACCGACGACAAAAGCAAGTTCGGCTTTGACAATATAGGGCTTGTATTCAATACTACACCAAGCAGCAAGCACTGGAAGGCATTCAATTTTGGCATTGGCTACAACCGGCAGGCCGACTACAACCGCGCCATTTATTATGAG
>JAUSMG010000405.1 GCA_030645295.1 Saprospiraceae bacterium
ATGAGATCAATTTTGCAGAGTGTGCCCGAGAGATGATCCAAACCGGGGAATGGATGCGTCCCCAGATAGATTTTGAGGCTTTTTGGGAAAAGCCACCCCTGTATTTATGGATGCAGGCACTTTCGATGAAAGTATTTGGCGTTACTGAATTCGCAGCCCGCTTACCCAATGCCCTATGTGGTTGGGCCACGCTTCTCCTCGTGTTTCATATTGGTAACCGGCTTCACGACCGGATGTTCGGCTGGCTCTGGGCCCTGGCCTGGCTTGGCAGCCTTTTACCACACCTATATTTCCGTAGCGGAATCATTGATCCTTGGTTTAATTTCTTCATTTTTGCAGGGTTATATGGGTTTATAGAATTTCGGTGGAGATTTTTTAGCCATCAAAAAGCGCAGTCTTTGTGGGTGCGATATCGGCACCTGTTGGGCGGCGGCTTCTTGTTGGGGCTGGCGATTCTGACCAAAGGTCCCACTGCTTACCTTGTAATATTGTTGGTATTATTGCTTTATTGGGCGAAATACCGCTTCAAAGGCAAGGGTTACTGGCTTCATTTGACCTATTTCTCTTTGGCCGCTGCAGTGGCGGCTTTGATGTGGTTTGGGGTGGAAGTTTGGATGCACGGACCATGGTTTGTGCAGGAATTTTTGGCCTACCAGCTGCGGTTGTTCAGTACAGAAGATTCCGGTCACGGCGGTTTTTTTGGTTACCATTTTGTAGTATTGTTGTTGGGATGTTTTCCCGCTTCGGTGTTTGCCATCCCAAATCTGTGGGGCGACCGAGAATGTGAAGATGAGGCGCTTGAAACCCATGCATTGGCATCCTGTCGCCGCTCCGATTTTGGAACCTGGATGCAATTGCTTTTTTGGGTAGTGTTGATCCTGTTCAGTCTGGTGAAGACAAAGATCATGCACTATTCATCACTGTGCTATTTCCCGCTAACTTATTTAGGATCAGTCACTTTGTGGCGTGCAGTAAAATGGAATGTGCTGCCTAAAGTGACCAGTTTTCTGCTTCCAACCATTGGTGTGATTTTGGGATTGGCCGTTGCCGCACTTCCATTTTTTGGCCAAAACCTGGACTTAATAAAGCCACTTTTTGCCGCCGACCCATTTGCCCTGGCAAATCTGGAAGCCGACGTACAATGGGAACTCTGGCAAGGAATTCCAGGTCTGGTGCTGGCGGTGGCGAGTATTGCGGGCGTTTATTTTTGGTTAAAGAAACGGGCCTGGCAAACAGCGCAAGTAGTTTTTGCTGGCGGAGCGATCTTTGTGGGTGGAACGCTGCTTTTTGTAGTCTGCAACATTGAAGGCTACTCTCAAAGAGCAGCCATTGAGTTTTACGAAAGTAAATCCAAGGAAGATTGTATCATTAAACCCGTCGGATTTAAAAGTTATGCGCACCTTTTCTACGCCAATAAACAAGATCCAGGACCAGATAAAACAATTGACGATTTACCCGGACTTTATTACAACAAACCAAGCAAACCTACCTATTTTGTGGCAAAGGTCAATCGTTTGAACCCTTTGCCCCAATTCCCTCAAATCAAGGAAATCTACCGAAAGAACGGTTTTGTTTTTTTTGAGTGGAAACCTTAGAAAAAATGCGAACAAACTTTCCATTCGGGTGTTTCCCCCAACGTTCTACTTTTGCAGTTCCAGTTTCAATTATACACCCACCAAATTCTTACTTGTTCATATTTGAAACTTGTAACTTTTAACTTGCAACTTTTCCAATCATGTACCCAATAGCACTCACTACTCCCATGGCTCAGGATCTGACCGAGCATGGCTTTGAAGCACTCAGCACTCCGGACGCCGTAGAACAAGTTCTTGAAAAGCAAGAAGGTACGGCCTTGTTGGTGGTAAACAGCGTTTGCGGTTGCGCGGCGGCCATGGCTCGCCCGGGCGCGAAACTTTCGCTCGAAAACAGCAAGCATCCCACTAAGTTATACACTGTTTTTGCCGGCGTTGATACCGATGCAGTAGCCAAAGCCCGTGAATTTATGGCGCCATATCCGCCCTCTTCACCCAGCATTGCGCTGTTTAAAGATGGTCAGCTGGTACACATGCTCGAACGCCGCCACATTGAAGGTCGCTCGGCACAGATCATTGCGGATAACCTTCGGGCCGCGTATGATATGTATTGCTAGAAATCATTAGATGATGCTCTAACCAATCCGGCAATTCACTGATAGAGCCAAGCAGACCATCATTATCCAAAACCTCCAGTTCCGCTCTGCTATGCGTGCCGTTCACCACGCCCAGTGAAGCGGCGCATCCTGCATTCCGGCCTTCGGCCAAATCTACGGGTGTGTCCCCAACTTTGACCACTTGTTTGGGATCGGTGATGCCAAATACGCCCATTGCTTTTTGAATCATGTAGGGTTCGGGGCGACCCTGTGGTACTTCATCGCTGGCGATGGAGAAATCAATGATTGTCCCAACGCCTCCAACATACTGCGAATCCAGTCCTGCTAACCAACCCAATTTATTTAAAATGATGTTGGTGACAATGCGGTAAAATCCAGTGTTGAGCGCCACTTTGATATCCTTTTGTCGTAGCCATTCAAATACCTCCAACGCACCGTCTGTTGGGACCACTGGATTGCTGCGATAGTAGTGTTCCAAAATCTTGCGGAAAGCAAGAAAACTATGCTGGGCCTGGGTCTCAATAATCTGCTGCTGAATTCCTTCGCCCAGGGCTTCACGCCAAAGGATATTAAAGACCTCAAGTTTTGAAACGCCCATGAGTGCGTTGAGGCGCTTTTCATCGGTGATCAGGCCCTCTTGTTGGCAAGCTTGCGAGAAGCAAAGGAGGACTTCATTGTTGTCGCGAACGGTAGTGCCAGCCATGTCGAACATGACGAGTCGGATCGGTGTGTTTTTTGACATTTTGCCTTGATTTTCAGGCAAATGTAGCGGGGCGAAAATTAAGGGGGCATTAAGTTTAGGTATTGTTTGGGGCGGTAAGGGGTAGCACTTTTTCCATTTTAAAATTCAAGAATTCTACACCGCTGAGGGCTTTTCGATTTTCTTTTTGGAGGATAAACCCTCTTTTTTCAAAAAAGCCACGCGCTGTGGTGCTGGATACCGCGGTCAAAGCGGGGAGTCCTTTTTTCCGTGCGATCCGTTCTAACTGTTTGAGCAAAGTGCTTGCAATTCCACGTCCCTGGAAATCTTTGTGTACAAAAAGAAAGTCCACCAGACCCTCTTGGGAAAGGCTCGCAAATCCAACAATGCCTTTCTGAAATTCAACGATAAAACAGTGTTGTGCGTCTATTCTGGCCCAGGCTTCACGATTGGGTTCTTGGGGAGCCCATGCGTCTAACTGTTCGGGTGTGTAGTCGCGGGCATTCACAGAATGCACCGTGTCAAAAAACAAATGCTGCAGAAATCGTTTGTCTGCAGCGCGGTATGGTCTCAGAAACATGGGCTTTACATGCTGGTTACGTCGCCACAAAGGAAATGCGTCCCGGGTTAAGCAGGGATTAAGTAATGGTTGTGTTTGTGTTTGCGCGAGAATGCCGGGTTTAGGCGGGTCTATCATTGTGCCCTTCTAATAGCCGAACGGCCATTTCATGTTCCATTCCGAGTCCTTCACACGCCGCTTGGCCACTGCTTCTCCGGCAGTGTTCATTGCCGTGGCCGGGATCTTCTCTTTTGTTGCTTATGGTTGCATTTATGCTTTCCGAAAGCCATTTACGGCAGGCGTTTATGCGGACCTGGAACTTTGGGGCGTTCAATTCAAAATTGTACTGGTGACGGCCCAGGTCGCCGGCTATGCGTTGTCAAAATTCATTGGAATTCGGGTCATTTCGGGCATGCCGCCACAACGACGGGTGACTTACTTGTTGGGACTGGTCGGGATCGCCGGATTGTCGCTGTTGGGTTTTGCGGTCACTCCATTCCCTTATAATGCCGCCTGGATGTTTGTCAACGGGATACCATTGGGTATGGCCTGGGGCTTGATCTTCAGTTATTTAGAAGGAAGAAGGGTGACAGAAGCATTGGCCGCGATCCTGTGTGTGAACTTTATTATTTCTTCAGGTTTTGTAAAAACAACCGGCAAGTGGTTGTTGATCTCGCAGAGGGTGAGCGAATTTTGGATGCCCTTTGTCGTGGCCTTGTTGTTTCTGCCGGCCTTGCTGGTCTGTATCTGGGTATTGGAACATTTACCAGCGCCTTCCGAGTCAGATCAATCGCAACGGACACCCCGCAACAAAATGACCGCTGAAGAATGCCGTAAACTCTTTTTGCGCTATGCTCCCGGGTTACTTTTATTGGTGGCCACCTACCTCGTTTTGACCATCGTGCGCGATGTGCGCGACAATTTTGCCGTAGAAATTTGGGACGAACTTGGCTTCAAAGGTCAGGCTTCCATTTTAACCATTGCCGAAATCCCGATCGCCATTTTTTCGCTACTGGCGGTGGGGGCGATGATGTTTGTTAAGGATAATTTTCGTGCGCTGTGGCTCAATCACGCACTTGCCGTTTTGGGCGGGGTCTTGTTGTTCGGAGGAACCTTTCTTTATCAACAAGGCTTTATTTCACCCGTAATCTGGATGGTCTCCTCGGGTTTTGGCCTTTTTTTACCCTATATTCTTTTCAACGGTGTGTTGTTCGACCGGCTTATGGCCAGTTTCCGCGAGCGGGGCAATGTAGGATTCCTCATGTACGTAGCGGATTCAATTGGCTACCTTGGCAGCGTTGCCGTGTTACTCTGGCGCAATTTCGGTGCGGGCGAGATGAGCTGGCTCAACTTCTATATTAAGTTGTGTTACACAGGGGCAGCGTTTTGCATTGGATTGATGTTTTTGTCCTGGTTTTATTTTTACAAAAAACGGATGCATTAAGAACCGCTCATTATTAGCCACGAATTGCACTAATTCACGTTTAACCAGACGAATAAGAAATGCTGTTCGTGAAAATTAGTGCAATTCGTGGCCGTATTAAATAACAATAAATGGATTACAAATTCGACGTAGCCGTCATCGGCGCAGGCATCGTCGGCCTCGCAACCGCGTACGCAGCAGCCTGCAAAGGCTTGAAAACCATTGTTTTTGAACGAAATCCAAGGGCGATCGGCGCCTCGGTCCGCAACTTTGGCCTGGTTTGGCCCATCGGTCAACCCGCAGGCCCATTGTTCGACCGGGCCATGCACAGCCGGGAAATCTGGCTTGATATCGCTAAAGAAAGCGGCGTTCAGGTAAAACAAAACGGCTCGCTTCAACTGGCCTATTACGACGACGAAGTGGCGGTGTTGCAGGATTTTTCGAAAAACGCGGAAGGCGCAGGCTATCAGGTCAAAATGCTGACGCCCAATGAGGTTGCCGCACACAGTCCTGCCGTAAAAACGGATGGACTCAAAGCCGGACTTTGGAGCGCCACGGAATGTACCGTATCGCCCAGGCAAGCCATTCCGCAATTGGCGGAATACCTGGAAAAAGAACTGGACGTCGTGTTCCGCTTTGGTTCAGCCATCACCCATGTTGATTCGGGGATTCTTTCTGATTTCTATGATATTTGGCATGCAGAGCGGATTTTTGTGTGTTCCGGGGCTGATTTCGAAACTTTGTACCCACGCATTTACCACGAAAGCGGAATCACCAAGTGTAAACTGCAGATGCTCAGAACGGGTGCCCAACCCAAGGATTGGCAACTCGGGCCCTCCCTATGTGCAGGTTTGACGCTGTTACACTACGCCTCATTTGCACATTTGAAAAGCCTGGGCCCCGTCCGGGACCGCTACAATCAGGAAAATCCTGACTTCGCCCGGTACGGCGTACACGTACTCGTTTCCCAAAATCACAGCGGCGAGATCATCCTGGGCGACAGCCATGAATACGGCTGGGATGTGTCGCCTTTCGATAGCGAGGAGATCAATCGATTGATATTGAACTATTTACAAAGATTTGCAAATTTTCCGGATGCGGCGATTGCGGAGACCTGGCATGGGATTTATCCAAAGTTGCAGGGTAAAACGGAGTTTATTGCAGAAGTCGAGCCAGGAGTATGGATCGTCAACGGTCTGAGTGGCGCAGGGATGACGATGAGTTTTGGGTTGGCGGCTGAATTGGTGTAACCCATTTTTCTGGGCAATATGCGCTAAGTGCAAACCAATTTGGTTTTGTCGTGTTTCGTACCGCTCAAACCGACCCGGCCCAAAATGGCTGGAACAATCAGGAGCCGAGCTGGAATATCTGCAAATACCTCATCAATGAAAAGGGAGAGCTCACGCATTTTTTTGCGTCCAAGGTAAAGCCGGTTAGTCCGGAGTTTTTAAGTGCGTTGGAGGGAAAATGAAAAGAGCGTCAATTTCCCCTGCTTTTCTCTTGGATAAAATCCTCCACGTTGTCCAATTTCGGAGACTGCAATAACGATTTCCAGTCAAATTTCTCGTCAAACGGCGCCAGCAACTTCTGTGGGTCCAGCACGCGTGGATCTACGGGTATTGCCGAATACGGGGTAAAATCAGGCTGCCCGCTAAACAAGTCGCTTAGATCTGCTGCGCTTGCATCGTACTGATTCAGGTATGGAATACCAAGAATGTTCCAAAAAGTCTTAAAAATACTCCCGAAACTCGTGTGTGCATGGCTCACATGGTTCTTTTTTGCATAGGGTGAAATTACCATCAAAATACTGCGGTGGGCATCCACATGATCCTGGCCGTCTTGCGAATCATCTTCGGTAACGACGATGGCCATCTCCTTCCAGTAAGGCGTGCGCGACAGGAACTCCACAATTCGACCCAAAGCCAGATCATTGTCGGCCATATAGCTTTCGCGGTATGGATATCCTGCTTCGGGGCGTTCACCGGCGCCGTGGTCGTTGGGCAATAAAATGGTAAGCATTTGTGGTAACTTTTCCTTGCCGTCGAGCCACTTTTCTTTGAATTCATCCATGAACAGATCAGCGCGAAACTGATCAGGAATGGCCATGTTATAGGTTGGATATCGCTTCGAGGTGTTGTGAAAATGCGGTGCAGGAACCGGGTAATTAATCAGCACTTTTTGTCCGTAATATTTCATGGTGGAATCGGAAAGATTGGAGGCCATCTCAGTGCCGAAACCCCAGTTGTAAAAGGTCTTTTTATTGCGCTCCAAATGTTCCCACATGGAGCCTGCTTCATTGTAATCTTCCGGAAAGATTGCCCCGGCAGCACCGGTCCAGCCCCATTTTCCGCGTTCTTTGCTTTTAGCTTTCACATCGCGGGTACCGCCATAAGAGGCCGGAACATTGGTTTCCACCCATTGATTCGGATAGGTATTCACCAGCCATCGATGCCCGTCGGCGCTGTGGTCGGCATCCACATAAAAATTGTCTGAGACCCCAAAACGATGCGCCAATGCAAGGTGATTGGGCATGATGGTCGCCTTATCCACCGTGACCGTTTTTTTCTTGTTTGAGAAGGTTTGCTCGTAGCCATACCGGGCGATCTCAGGATCACCATTGCCCTTCTTCAATTGGCCAAAAACTTCATCGTAGGTACGGTTCTCCTTGGAAATGAATACGATATGTTTGATGGGGCTTTTTTTCTCCCCGGGATATTTCGGAATGGGGTTGTTCGGGACGGTGAGGTTTGAAGCCGCACCATCCCTTGATACGCGGAAATTATTATCCAACACTTGCTTCGTCCACAGGGGTAAATCTGCATCCGCAGGGATGTCCAGCACGGTCACGGAGCCATGCATCAGGTGACCCACATATTTGCCTTCCGGCCCTTCTTTGAAGGTATAACCACCGTTTGGACCGCTGCCATAACCTTTTGCATTGGCGACAATGAGTTTTTTGCCGTCGGGTGAAACGGCTAACTTGGAGGGAAACCAACCGACAGGCAGGTGGCCGAGTACTGTAGCGGCTCCTTTAGGCGCCGTTTTAAGATCATTACTTAAAAGTGGCACTACATCGATCACCGCCACAGCATTGATACCGGACTCTGCCACATACAGTCGTTTTTTATCCGGCGATAGCGCCAAACCAAACGGAATTACGCCCCGATGCCGCGACAATTGTGGCAAGGGTTTTAGAAAAATATTCTGGACGACTTTCCCTTGTTTTGGGTCAATTACAGATACGCAATCGTTGTTTCCATTGCTCACAAATACAAATTGGTCCGTGGCTACCAGTGAATTTGGCCCAGCGCCGCCAACGGCCGGAATTCCTTCGATCTTTTCACCGATCAGAAAGCCGGTTTTGATTTTATGGGTCACCTGAGGCGTTTTCCCTGCAACATTCACAGCCCATACCGAAAATGATTCCGGTGCATTCGGATCCCCCAATGCCGGAACCTCCATTTGCTCATTTTTGTAGCCCTCGCGCATTTCTTTTGAGCCATAGGCAGAGACTGGAAAATCTGCTCCAGAATTATTTAGATCATTCTCTTTCAGGCTTTTAAGTGGACTGTATTCGAACATCCCGACATTGGCGACATACACCGTTTTTTCATCGGGTGAAAGGGTTACACCAAACGGATAGCGACCCACCGGGACATAATGCAGGACTTTTCTGGTACGGGTATCGGCTATCAGTAACCTGAAATTGCTCTGGTCGCACACATAGAGCGTGTTGCCATCGCGAGATAGAGCGAGATCGCCGAGATAACCATTGGGATTATCTGGTTGGGCACATTGAATCGAATCCAGTTTTACGCCGGTGCGCAGGTCATAGCAGAAGATTTTGTTTGATTGACCGCCAGCTACCCATACCGAACGGTTGTCGGACGTGATGGCGAGTCCCATGAATATATCTTCAATCAGATTCGGGTCGTTCATGGCGCCTTCCGGTACTTGGCGCACTTTAGGCTGGTCGCTACTCGGGTTTTCCAAAATGGTGATGGAAAAAGGTCGGTTGCCGGAGTTGGCGGTTACGGCTACAGAACCATCCGGTGAAAGTGCAAGTCCGAAGGGGTGTGGCGCGATGCGAACAGTTTTACCCATTGGTTTTATGATCCGGCCATTTGGGATGATGGTTTCACCGTCTGGATTAAGCTGGCAATATCGATCGCCTGCAGGGGGAGATAGAATAAAATTACTGGAAGTGGTTTGGGCGATTTTGGGAGATTGACACGCTGTCCAGAGCAGGACAGCAACGAGGACAATAGAGACAGGTGCTTTCATGGAAAAAATTTGAAAGCGAAGGTCGTGAGGGTCCGGCGTTGCCGCCTACATTTTCAGATGAAGTGATTGTGAAGTTGTTTTATTTCACAATCTGCACCTGTTCTGAATTTAACAGTTTTGATCCGAACCGCCAATTAATTTTCGCTTAATATAGCCCACTCTACCTTCGCGGAAAACAATCCATTATGCGTGTAAGTACCCTTCGGCTAACCCTTGCCTTGATCCATCTGGTTTACATTCAAACCGTTGATGCTCAAATACTTGTTGATACCAGCCAAACCCTGGGAGAGTTGGTGGTCACCGCCCAGCGCAGTGCGAAATCCAGGTTTAACACCCCGGAAGCCATAGCGGTATTGCAGGTAAAAACCATCCGTTCCGAACAGCAACGTACCAGCCCCGAAGCCCTGTCTGCGCTTTCCGGTTTGTTTGTACAAAAAACCAACCATGGCGGCGGTTCTCCTTTCCTGCGTGGTCTCACGGGCAACCAGACCCTGCTGCTCATGGATGGTATTCGGTTGAGTAATGCCACTTTTCGCTACGGACCGAATCAATATTTCAATACGATCGACCTGTTTTCAATTGAAAAAATAGAGACTTTACGCGGCAGTGGTTCTGTTCAGTACGGCTCCGATGCTTTGGGTGGAACGGTGCAGGCATTTAGCCCCGATATGGAATTTTCGGAAAAACGGACCCTGGGCGGAGCAGCGTTCCTGCGGGGCGCTACCCAGGGTATGGAGCAAACCGCCCGTGTTGAATTACAGCACAGTACCCGGCGTACCGCCTTCAGGGCTGGACTGAGCTGGCGCAATTTTGGTGATCTGGTGGGTGGTGATACAACAGGGCGGCAGGCGCCAGGAGGCTATCGTGAACTGGATTTTGATTTGAAAGGCAAACTTGCGCTTTCTCCAAAGTCGATGCTCACTTTGGTACACCAAAACGTGCGGCAAAATGAGGTCCATGTGTACCATAAGATCCAACTGGAAAATTTCGCGATCAATCGTTTCGAGCCACAGCGCCGTACCCTGAGTTATGCGCGTTTAGAACAGGATCTGAATCGCGGGATATGGAAATCCTTGAGCGTCACGACTTCGATCCACCAAACGGAGGAAGGCCGGGAAAGCCGGAAAAATGGCTCCACCGTACTGCGCTATGAACATGATCAGGTGCGCTCTTTGGGCGCTATTGCGCAGATTTCCAATGTATTCTGCAGTCGATGGTCGGCCAATAGCGGCGTCGAAATTTACCATGATCTGGTGAACAGTACCCGTACAGACCATGACCAAAACACAAACATTTCTACTTCCAAACGCGGTCTTTACCCGGATGGATCTAGGATGACGAGTATCGCGCTCTTCTCCCTTCATGCGTGGGATCTATCAAAATGGCATATAACGGCAGGATTGCGTTGGAACACGTTTGTGATGGAGGTGAAGGATGAGGCCATTGGAACGGCGAAATTGACCCCATCAGCCTTGGTGGGGAATGCTGCGATACTGCGCAAATTGAGTCGCCATTTCAATTTGTTTGCCTCCATCAATTCAGGATTTCGTGCGCCCAATATTGATGACCTGGGCACTTTGGGTATCGTGGATTTTCGATTTGAAACGCCCAATTATGATTTGCGCCCGGAACGTTCCGTAAATCTACAAATCGGTTATAAGCTGCAAACCACGCGATTACAGGGCGAATTGTACTTATATCGCAACGAATTGCGCAATCTGATCACCCGTATCAGGCAAGATACTCAAATGGTGCAGGGCTACGCGCTTTATCAAAAGGAGAATGCAGAACGCGCTTATATCCAGGGCATTGAAACTGCCTGGACTTATTCCTTTGCACAGCATTGGTCGGCTCAAGGCGCCCTGACCTACACGTATGGCCAGAATATCACCGGCAATGAACCTATGCGACGTATTCCACCGGTTTTTGGCCGCATGGTATTGGAATACACGCCAGGTAACTGGTCGTTTTGCACGGAGTTTTTTGCTGCCGGGAAACAAGATCGATTGGCCAAAGGAGATACGGACGACAATCGAATTCCGAAAGGGGGGACGCCCGGCTGGAGGGTATTGAATTTACATGCCGGGTTTGACTGGCGAATTATGAACATTCGTGTAACCGCACTCAATCTATTTAATGTGGATTATCGAACACATGGTTCTGGGGTCAATGGTTATGGCCGGTCGGTTGTTGCTACGATAGGACTTCGGTTTTGAGGATTAGATTAGCTTAATGTTAAGTTTATAAATTCTGCGTAAACTTAACATTAAATCTGGGTTAATTTTTAAAAGATTGTGCCCTAATTATTTACAAAATTTAGCATTCAAAATCGACATGAAAGAGAAAGCATTGACCGCAAAAAAGCGCGGCACGACCATTAATTCAAACCAAAATGCGCTTTATACACAGGTAAGGACCACAGAAAAGAAAGTCGAAAAAGCCTGGGCCGCTTACGAAGAGAAAGTTGCTGTTTATGAA
>JAUSMG010000416.1 GCA_030645295.1 Saprospiraceae bacterium
GTCAAAAGACACAAGCGCGGCGTTGGGCAGGGCCTTTTCTGGATCGAATGGAGAAGACCAAGCGGGGCACCTATCTATAGTCAAAACAAAAAAGGCTAACACTCTGATAATCAGATAGTTAGCCTTTAATGTTGTGATCTCGATGGGATTCGAACCCATGACTCCTTGATTAAAAGTCAAGTGCTCTACCGACTGAGCTACGAGATCTTGATATTGTCTGACCCTAATTCAAACAATGACTCTCCCGATAAAATCGGGATGCTCTACCGACTGAGCTACGAGATCATCGTTCCTAAAAAAGGGCTTTTTCAAAAACGGCTGCAAAGATAAGTCCGTGCTCGGCAAAAAAACAAACCTCGCTGAAAATTTTTACCAACGATTATTTGGAATTGGCCCATACCTAAGGGTCCTTTACCAAAAATCATACGGTTTCCCGCTCATTTCACTTTCAGCAGCACCGCTTCTGCCGCTTCCCGGCCGCTTTGTGCCGCGCCATTCATAAAGCCAGCGAAATCTCCGCCGCAATGTTCTCCGGCAAACAACACATTACCGAGCGGCATTTGTTCTGCCCCGCCAATGCTGGTGTACTGACCTACCATGGGACAAACATACGAACCCAGGGCATGCGGGTAGGTCGGCCAGTCCATGCGGGCGGTTTTGCCGGAGAAGGCCGCAGCTGCACCCGGAAAGATCTGGTCCCACAATTTCAGGTATTTGTCTTTTTGTTGTTCCGGTGTGCCGTGGCCCACATTGAGTCCACCCATGCCACCAAAGAGAATGGAAAGTCCGGCAGATTGATTGTCAGGAGTCTGGAGTTGGGCATTGTCCCAGCCGTTGGGAATACCATTGTCTGAATAAACAAGCCCTGTAAAGCCTTTTTCCCGCCACAGATGTTGTTTCATGCCGATCATGAGCTTAGCATTGGTGCCATATCCTAATTCGTTGATACACTTTCGTTTGACCCTTGGCATTTCCAATTTCATATCCAATTTGCGCAGGATGCTGAAAGGGATCGTAAGGATAACAAAATCCGCCACAACTGGCGCTGTCATCCCCGAAAAATGAAGCGTGTAAGCGCTGCCTTTGGAGCGAATGGACTCCAGGGCAAGCCCCATTTCAAGATGATTGGCATGTCGCTCTGCCATCGCATTGGGGATGCGCTGATTGCCGTTGCGCACTTTGTAGCGCTCATCGCTCTCGCCAAAAACCTCCCATTGGCCATTGGGGGTTTCCGTGGAGATGAGCAGCAACAGGTTCAGACTAGATTGAACATCCGGGGAAAGGCCGTATTCAGATTCGTAGGCAACTTCAATGAGTCGTTTGATCCAGCCCGTGGCGCCGATTTGCTCCAAATATTGGGACAGTGGAATGCGGTCGTATTTTTTGACATGCCGGCTCTTCGCCTGATAGGAAATTTCATCGTCCAGTTTGTCAATGTCTGCCTGCATGCGCGGAGCAAAACCTCTGAATTCCTCCACCACCTGAGCGAGCGTATAATGTTGGCCATTGAAAAAGAAGGCTTCTTTTATGAGCTTTGCTTCAGACGCCTGTCCATAATCGATTAGTTCCAGATCAAACTCTTCCGCCAGTTTCCACATATCCGCATGGTTGGTGTCGATGAACTCGCCCCCAAATTCCGTCCAGGTGTTGGGTCCCATTGCATCCGTGACGCTAAAAATCCGTCCGCCGGTACGGTTGGATGACTCATAGATGGTAGCGTCTAATCCCTTCTTTTTCAAGGTATGCAGGGCAGTTAAGCCTGCTATTCCGCCGCCTACAATGGCGATACGCGGAGCAATGGCGCGGCTGAAAAAGTTGCCTCCTTTGGGCGAAACAAGTTGTGGAACCAGGCTGCCAACCAGCGCGGTTTTGCCCATGTTCTCTAAAAAACGGCGACGGGAACGGCGGTATTCATCGCTGCGCTGAACGATTTCTTCGGCTGAGGTCTGTTGGCGTTCGGCGGCGAGTGCCATTCCGAATGCCTTGCGAATCGTGTTAAAAAGCGGAGTTTTAGATTGTTTTTTCATTGTGTTAGGTTTTGCCACTAATTGCACGAATTTAAACGAATGGATATAAAAGCGGGGTGTTATTCGTGTAAATTCGTGAAATTCGTGGCCAGTTATTATTTTAACACCAGGTTGTCGATCAATCGCACCTCGCCCGCAAAAGCCGCTGTACACGCCACAATGAAATCGTTATCGCTGCTTTTGCCGACATTGAGCAAGCTGGTTCCATCCACGATCTCAAAATACTCTGGACGAAGACCACTTAGGGCTAGTTTTTCAAGGGCTTCCGTTTGAGTTTCCGCCGCAGGCTTGCCTTTTTCCATTGCCGTTTTCGCCCATTGCAAAGTTTGATGGATCAGCGGAGCAAGGGCCCGCATTTCAGGGCTCAGCCGCACATTTCGACTGCTCATGGCCAGGCCGTCGGACTCCCGTACGGTAGGGCACATGACCAGTTCGACGGATAAACCAAGTTGCCGGATCATATCACGCACGATGCTGAGTTGCTGAAAATCTTTTTGCCCCATGTAGAGCCGTTGTGGCCGCACAATGTCGAGCAATCGGTTCACCACGGTAGCCATGCCTTTGAAGTGCCCTGGGCGGAATTCACCTTCCATCACCTTATCCAACTGTTTGAAATCCAATTCAATGGTCAGGTCCTTCCCTGGCGGGTACACTTCCTCCACAGGTGGAATAAAAAGCGCATCACAATCTGCCGTCAGTAACATGGCCGCATCTTTCTCCGCAGTGCGCGGATATTTTTCAAGGTCTTTGGGATCGTTGAACTGGGTCGGGTTTATGAATATACTGGCCACCGCGAGGCATCCTTCCCGTTTGGCCATCCTGATCAACTCCAGATGCCCATCGTGGAGCGCTCCCATGGTGGGTGCGAAGCCTACTGGTATGGTTTGTTGATCAAGCCATTGGCGCAGATCGGCTACTTTTTTGAAAATGAGCATTGCGTGTATTTGTGTTTTCGTGGGCAAATGTAGCCGTGTCGTACATTCTATTGAAAATTGCTGCCAGAAAACTGCTTTTTTCTATGCTGCCACAAAAGAAAGCCTTGAAAATCATGCACTTGCTGTATCGTGTCTAAGGTCCTGTGTCAAAATGTCCAGTAGTCTGCCTTAATCTTCGCAATTTTGTGCGCTCAAAATTCTTTAATCTATGCGTTCTACTTCTTTTCTCGCCATTCTTATTGCCTTTCTCGTAGGGGGCTGGTTGAGTTGGCGTTATTTCTCGACGGGCTCCAAACCCGTGGAAGATTCTACGGTCCTGCTCGAAAAAATCCAGGCTGTGGCCAAACTAAGCACCGTGGAGGGCACGTTTTCGGAGATCTACAACTACTCTGAATATCAAGGCTATTTCTCGTATTTCTGGGATAAAAAAGTGCTGGTCCGCGTGCGCGCTACCGTTTCGGCAGGCTATAACCTTGAACGCTTGAATATTGAAGCCGATCCGATCACCAAAACCATCCGAATGAGCGGATTGCCTAAACCGGAAATCCTGAGCATAGACCATACTCTGGATTATTACGACATATCTGAGGGGCTCTTTGCTTCCTTTACCCCTGAAGATTACAACCGTATCAACCAACGCGCCAAAGATCTGATCCGCGACAATGCCCAGAAAAGCCGACTTTTGACAGAAGCCGACACACAAGGCGCAAAAATGCTCGACCTTGTCCGCTTCATGGTAGAGGGCGCTGGCTGGAAAATTCAAATCGGCGGCGCCGAAGAAGAAATTCGGGAACTCCGCAAGTGAGGACCGGAAGAAGCATCAATTGCCTTATTATTCCGTCATCCCATTGCAGTTTTATCCCTTTGCCCTGCACAAATCTGAAGATTGTCTACTTTTGAACCCGTTTTTCACCCGAACTCAAACCGATAATTTGATCCATAACATGAATAAATTGCTCTTTTTTCTGCTTTTGCTGGGCGGTTCTACGCTGAATGCCCAGGATGCAAAAAGCACAGCGCCAAGGCCCACACCCAACGATCAGGAAATTCGAAAGGCCACGGAAGCCCTCAGCACTAAGTATAGCCTCAACGCAGATCAGGCCAAACAGATGTATAACATCCAGCTGCGTAAGGCGAAAAACATGGAACAAATAGCCGCGTTCCAAAATTCCGATCCTGCACTCTACCGGGCAAAGCTGAAAAACATACAAAAAGGCACCCTGTCCAGTATACAGCGCATTTTAAACACCAAGGCTCAGGTAGATCTTTACCAAAAAACACAGGCCGATATTCGGGTACTCCGTGCTAAAAAGCAAAAAGAATTGTCTGTAAAAAAGGCTTCGAAGGAAGATCTTGAAACTGCGTTGTTGTTGATTTATGCGGAGTGAGCAAGGTGACAACCCCTTGATTTTCAAACACTAAAAGTTTTTCTGCCCGTCCTCATGCTCATTTTTGCAGTGCGCCTCATTCTGGAAGAAAACGGAAAACTGCTTTTTCTCCGTCAAACCAAGCGAAATGGTGGGCGATATACACTAATCGGCGGCAACGTGGAAGAACATGAGTTTGCCCGCGAAGCCCTTGCCCGGGAGGCCAGGGAAGAAGCCTCCATCCATGTGGAGCCGGAAGACCTTAAACTCGTACATACCCTGCACCGCCACAAACTTCAAAAGAACGAAACGTTGCTGGTGCTCTATTTCAAAGCCTCCCGTTTTTCGGGAGAACCAGAATCTTTGGAGACCAAAAAATTCAAAGACGTTGCCTGGTTTTCGCCCGGCGAACTGCCCGAGGAAGTCTCCAATCCTACGCGTCATGTGCTTAAATGTATCCATGACGCGGAGATCTATTCTGAATTCCCGGCAAGAAGCAAAGTCGTAGCATTCTGGGAGGAATACGGAAGAAACTGGGGCGGTTTTTACGCCCTTTGAACCCCCATCCCGATAGTTAAAAAAGACAGAAGGCCGACATTTCGGCTAAAACCGTCCCAAAGCTTAACGCTCAATGGGGTTTCTGTTTATTTTTGTGTTTCAATTTTAATCTGCGTAATCCAGAAGCATAAGACGCTGATGTACCGATTACATCACAACAACCGATTTTCCCATGTGCAGGTTTCTACCGCTATGCTGGGCGCATTTTGCGTCTGTTTTGCCCTCATTTTGGGTATCACTCATCAATATTGATTTCTTGCTGCGCGCACACTCCTTAAGGCGTTTTATTACGCCCCGGTGTTTTGCTGTGTCCAATTGAGCCCCGCTTGTTGATACAACACGGTGTATATCACCGTTTTACCAAAAACATTACAGAAGAAATACACCCTAAAGATCCTTTTAAAGGTTCAGATGTCTTATGCTTCATAGGCGAGAACCCCGGTCCTGAAAAGTCAGGGCCGGGTTTTTTCTGTAGTTGTTACAGGGCTGAACTCTTTAAAGGCCATAATCTTACTCAACTCCCTACCAAAAACAAAAAAGGCTAACAACCTGATTAACAGGGCGTTAGCCTTTATGTTTGCGGACTGGACGGGACTCGAACCCGCGACCTCCGCCGTGACAGGGCGGCATTCTAACCAACTGAACTACCAATCCGTTGCTTCTTTTCAAAAGCGGGTGCAAAGATAGTTTCTCTCTTGCCGGAGCAACAAACTTTTTTGAGAAAATTTTCAAGAACATCGAGAAAAATGTCCTTGAAAAAAAACAACGACCCGAATCGTATCTTTGCCGCCCCCGTTTCAAAGACCGTTCAAACATCTACCCTCGCTATGGCAATGACTTTCATGGATTTTGAAAAGCCTTTAGAGGCGCTTTACGAACAGTTGGAGAAACTGAAAGAAGTAGGCGAAAAAGGCGAACTGGATGTGAGCGCCATGACGCGCGAATTGGAAACCAAGATCCAAAGCAAACGCGAAGAAATATATTACAACCTCACGGGCTGGCAAAAGGTGCAGCTCTCGCGTCACCCGGAACGCCCGTACACCCTGTACTATTTGACCACGATCTGCCAGAAGTTCATTGAACTGCATGGCGATCGCTGCATGGGCGACGACCATGCAATTGTGGGTGGTCTGGCCGATATAGACGGCCAAACAGTGGTGGTGATCGGTCACCAGAAAGGGGTGAACACCAAAATGCGCCAATACCGCAATTTTGGAATGGCCAACCCGGAGGGCTATCGCAAAGCGCTGAGGCTGATGAAGATGGCTGAACGGTTTGGATTCCCGGTAGTAACCCTGATCGACACGCCAGGCGCCTACCCTGGCATCGAAGCCGAGCAGCGCGGTCAGGCAGAAGCCATCGCCCGCAACCTTTTCGAAATGGCTCAATTAAAGGTCCCCATTTTATGCTACATCATTGGAGAGGGCGCATCCGGCGGTGCACTCGGCATCGGCCTGGGCGATCGGGTGTTTATGCTGGAATATACCTGGTATTCGGTTATTTCTCCCGAATCCTGCTCGTCCATACTCTGGCACTCCTGGGATTTTAAAGAGCAAGCGGCGGATGCACTCAAGCTGGATGCTGAAAACATGCTTTCTTTTGGCCTCATCGACGGAATTGTGAAAGAACCCCTTGGCGGCGGGCACAATGCCCCCGAAGAAATGGCTGAAACGCTTAAGCAACACATCAAGGCAGAATTGGCCAAATTAACGGGCCAGGATCCAGAGGAGCGCATCGTCACACGAATCAATAAATACAGCAAAATGGGCCATTATAGAAGGATTTCATAGG
>JAUSMG010000420.1 GCA_030645295.1 Saprospiraceae bacterium
GTTATATCATTCGTTGTCGTTGTTTTGACTGTTTTACATTATAATAGCTTGGGTATAATGTTATGAAACTGTTACATATTTTAGATGATCCACTGGTTTATGAAACTGCTGGGATAGGTTTCCGCGCATAATCCGCTGAAAATGAGCATGAAGACTGGCGTCTTTCGAGCTGTTGATTGGAACCGGGCCAAAACGTGCGGGAATAAGTTTTAAAAAGTGTTATAGATTTTCCGACCGTGACTCCGTGACCTTAGCCTCCATAAGGCGATCCAAAAAGATACAGCCACATACCTGCACTTCATCCTTTATGCTCACGCTCATATGATCAAAGAACTTACAGAACTGGTTACCCTGGCCGAAAAATCGATCCCCAATCACGAAGACCTGCTCAACTTCTTATCAAAGTACAACCGCGATGTATTAAAACTATTTCACGCTGTGCAAGGCAATAGTTTTCGGACAGAAGCAGAGGCCATCGATAAAGCCAAGGTGGGAGAGCGCACTAAATTCAGGCAGGTAGCGAAGGAATTGCTTCGTTGTCTGGAACAGATGGTGCTGTTGATCGACTTTGATAAACAGGTGCTGGATGAATTGAACCATGCCCGAATAAGGGGCTTTCAATTGATGGCAATTGTGAAGTCGCTCGCGCCACTTGCATGTAAGAACGGCACCAAAAAAGCCGCCGAAGAACTGCTTAGATTAGGCCAGCATTATGCGCGGCCAGAGTTTGTAGTAGAAGCAACCAAAGCCTTAATGGATCATGCCTCTATTGCCAGCGACGATCCCGAAAACTTTGAATACTATCGCGCTATATATCAGGAATATAATCAATGGAGGCTCCTTGAAGAAGATATCCTTATTTATCTGAACCAGGTTAAATTGCCATATATCAAGAAAAAAGCCCTGAAATCAGAAAATGCCGCGTTTGCACGACGCTGTATAAATGAATTTGAACAATACGTCGGTATAATACCCTCCCATGGTTTTCATATTGCCTATTATAGCCTTAAATCTAAAATGTATATGATTCAGGCATCCTATCAGGAGGCAACAGTAATTCATGATGACGCCATTCAATACTTCAGCGCCCGACCTTATTCATGCAATACGGCACTGAATATTTTCTATTATTCAGAAATCGCCAATTGCGTTTATCTGGCCCAATACGAGCGAGGAGGTGATTATTATAAAAAAGCCCTTGAAATGGCAGCTGTCGGGAGCGACAATTGGTTTAATACACTGGAAGTTGGTTTTTACCTTCGGATGCATGAGCAAAACTGGGTTGTGGCTGCTGAAATATTTAACACAGCCACGAAACATAAACGATTCAATTTGCTGCGCGATACCAAACGCGAAATATGGCATATCCTCGGCGCCTACCTCTACATTATGCAAAAAATGACCGGTACGAGCCTTCCTGATGGATTTGTGCCAAAAGTGAAAAGCAGCAAATTCCGAAACGAGATCAAGGATTTTACACACGATAAGATGGGCATGAACATTGCCATACTTGCCGCGGAGGTATTGTTGGATTTTGTGGAAGAAAAGGATGACGAACTCTGGGACCGCATCTCCGCACTGGAAAAATACCGTGAACGCTACCTCCGCAACAACGAGGATACCCACCGCTCTCAACTTTTTATCAAAATACTCAGCATCCTGTCCAAGTACAATTACGATCGCGACAAATTCCTGGAAAAAGCCGAGCCCTACCTGGCGGAGATGCGCGTCGCTCCTTTGCAATTCAGCAATCAAGCCCATGAACTGGAGATAGTGCCCTACGAGCATCTGGTGCATGCCATCGCCGCGCAACTCAAGCAACGCTGGGGTAGCAAGAATGTCGTCGCGCCGATTCGTAGGGCGATGCCCTACTCCTATGATAACGCCCTTTCAGGGCTGCGACGCGGGCATAAGTCCTGAATGGCGACGACCTAATTTGTTCGCCTATTGAAAACCAGGCAGCGCATCACAAGAAACATGAATTCAAAGAAGAACTCCGTTCGTTCCTGAACAGATACCAGATAGAATATGATGAGCGTTACGTATGGGATTAAGGGTACTTCCCTATCCGCCCTCCGTGCTTCACCCCCTAATTCCGTCAACAATTTACAAAAGCTTCAAATTTTTACCGCCAAATCCCCAAAACGCCTGAACTTCCCGCCTCAATATTTGCCCAAACTGATTTTTACAAACGTTTCTGATTCACAAACCTGACTATGAAAAAAGTTCTGCCCTTGCTTTTTGCGCTCTTTTGCGCATATTCCATCTCAGCGCAAGCGCCAATGTGCATGCGCGACTCGATAATTTTTGGTACAGACTCGCTGCTCTGGCCCTTGCCTTACACAGATGCCGCCCCCAACTATAACCTGAACGATGCCTGTATTGACCACGTGTACAACCAATCCGTGACCGTCAACGTTCCGACCTCATTTAATGGTCTGCCCATTACTAGTGCCAGCATTGCTACTACGGGCGCCATCAGCAACCTTCCCATTGGTATTACCTATGCTTGTGACCCACCCAACTGTGTCTTTCCGGCAGGTTCGCTGGGTTGCATAGTCTTGTATGGCACTCCAACGGTTGCCAACGTAGCGCCCGACACCTTCGACCTTGGAATTACGGCCAGTGTACTGGTATTTGGAACACCTTTTCCAGTTGAGTTCCCGGGTGCTGCAGCACCCGGCTCTCACTACTATCTCGCGCTTAAAACCAGCGAGTGTCTGGTGGGTAACTACGATCTGGGTAACCAGTTCACCTTGCTGAAAAACACGCCCAATCCCTTTGGTGATCAAACCGTTATCACCTCAGAATCACTCGTGGCAGGCGACTTTCAGTTTGAAGTGTTCGACCTGCTTGGTCAGCGCGTACATGCCCGGACGATCCGCCTGGAAGTTGGCCGCAATGAATTCACATTCGATGCTGGAAACCTTACCAACGGCTCTTATTTCTACACGCTCGGCAACCGTGACGGCAAAGCTTCGCGCCGCATGGTTATTGCACGATAAAAAGTTTCAAGTGGAAAGTTTCAAGACTCAAGCTAAGCAGCATTCTGGCAACTTGAAACTTTCCACTTGCAACTTTTAACTTGCTACTACTAACTTGAAATTTTTTTAATCCCTGCTCTCAATCGGTCTCATCGAATAGATGTTTGCCTTTAATCCTTGGCCAGTGTCTCAGGCGCTATCGGGTTGCAAAACTTGCAACTTGCAACTTTTAACTTGCAACTTGCAACTTTTAACTTGCAACTTGCAACTTTTAACTTGCAACCTGTGACTTAAAATTGGCCTTCGTCTTCCGTTGTGCAACATTTTTTCACTTTTTAACCGATTGTTTCCATGCGTCAGCTTCTACTAACCATTTGTCTCTCCACGCTTCTTTTCTCCAGTCTTTTGCATGCTCAAACGGGCTGCCCGGGTTGCGTGGTCGATGTGCCTGCAGGTCTTCCGGCAGACACGATCTATCTGCCCGACTTGCCCGACGGCATAAAAGGAACGCCCTACGACCGGGATATTTCCTTCCGATTGCCCAAATCGACTACGCCCGTCAACGTCATTGACAGTACCACACCTCCCGGACTTACCATTTCGAAATTTGAGATTCTCGCTGTAGATGGTCTGCCGCCCGGGCTTTATTGGCAATTGAATCAGTCGGAATTTGACCCTGCCACCCAAACGGACGGTTGTATGAAAATTTGCGGCACACCGTTGGAGTCTGATTCCTTTGAACTGATTATTACACTGAAAGCAACGGTGTTCATCATCACCCAGGTGTCGACCTTCCCGATGTCGATCTACATCGCGCCCAAGGTCAGTACTACGGATGGTTTCTCGATCACCAACCCGACAGGCTGTGGAAGTTCGACGGTGACCTTTACCAACAATGTTCCCTCCAACGGCGACGAAGGTTTCACGTACTACTGGGATTTTGGCGACGGTTCGCCCTTGTCCTTAGAGGAAAATCCTGCGCCGCATACCTACACTCAACCTGGGTTATATGAAATTGATTATCAGGCGATTGTGGATACAGCAGGCTATATCTTAGAGAGCATTATAGTCTCCGATATTGACTGTACTGACCCGCCACTTTACGGGAATCCAGACCTTTATCTGGAGATTCGTTTTCCAGACGGCAACATTGCCTTCAATTCCTCACCAGCCATCAACAGCACCTCTTTGCCCTATACATTTCCGGTGAATATTCCACTTGGACCGGGTAATTATATGTTGCAGGTGTGGGACGATGACGCCGGGATTAAAGGCATGGACGACAATTGTGGCACACTGTCTTTCAATATTCTGAGTGATGGGACGCTGGTGGCCGGCGGCCTCACGGTTGAAATGAATATTTTGCACCCGGTCGATACAATTATTTCGCACGATACGGTGATCGTGTATCCTCAACCTGCAGCCCCAACGGTGAATGCGCCCAATGGACTGACCGTTTGTCAGGGGGATGCCGGCTTGGTTTTATCCTCGTCTTATGGCTTTGGTAATCAATGGTACCTGAACGGCAGTTTGATCTCAGGTGCTACAGATTTTATCTATTTGCCTACGGTGAGCGGTTCCTATCAGGTACAATACGTTTCTCCGGATGGCTGTGTGGCTACTTCAGATACAGCAGAGATTGTGATCCACCCGCCCCCGGCCCCACCGGTATGGTTCAATTTTAACAACTCACTGCGGGTGAGCAATCCGGCGAATTTGCCCGCCCAATATGCGCTCCAATGGTACAACGTCAGCACCCCGATTCCCGGCGAAACGGGCTTGTGGTATTGTTCTTTGCAAAGCGGTACCTATGGTCTGGTCGTGACCGATTTGGAAACAGGTTGCACCAATACGCATTCGGCGCAGGTGACCCACAACCCGAATTTTGACTGCACCATTGGCACCAATTCTCCCGATATTCAAGTGTTTGATATTCTGCCCAATCCAACTGCCGGCGCGGTACTGTTACGCTTGCACGAGCCTTTGAAAAATGGTGGTTTCATCCGCGTGTGGGATGCGACCGGACGCCTGGTAGAAACGCTACAAACGGAAACAGGCGCCAGCACAATTTCGCTGGAACTGGGCCATTTGAGCCCTGGGATGTATGCGCTGGAAATTCTGGCAGAAGGATTTCATGGAGTAGGCAGGGTTGTTAGAATGTAATTGAGTTTTATTCCAGTTATTAAAATGTCCGAAAGCGAACACTTACGTCCGCTTTCGGGCATTTTTATTTTAAAATAAATGACGTAATCTATTGATAATAAGTTGTTTAAATAATTGGCAATTAATTTGCGCTATCCAGGGCAACCACCACTTTTAAAAAATCTTTCGCCATGTTACGCTCCTTACTTTTCATTTTCCTTGTTGTGTTGCTCGGTGCTTGCGCCAACCAATTGCCGGTAGCCAATCCTGAAGTTACTGCAGTGCAGCAGGAAACTTATCATGCTCAATACGACCGATCCGCCTTGAAAAGTTTGCAATGGCTCGCAGGAGAATGGAAGGGGAAAGATGCGGGGCGGATAGTTACGCAATCCTTCCTGTTCCATACAGACCATATTCTGGAGATCACTCCAACGGAAGCTGGCAATCAAAAAGCCTCCCAGTTTGTCATCTGGAAGGATGGCCATTATTACTTTGGCCAGAATCGTCAATGGATCGTGACCTGGATCAGCGAAAAGAACATTCGCTTTGATCCACTGAATTCTGGATTAAAACCTATGACCTGGTCTCGTGTGAATGAAAATGAATGGCACCTGCTTCGGCACAACGATGAAGGAGACGAGGTGATCACGATGGAACGTACGGATGGAATCAATTCCTGAGCTTTTGATCCTCTAAATAAGTATTGAAGACAATCTTCCAATGCACTTGAATTTTTTCAAACTCGCGGTTCGGCAAATCTTTAAAAACCGGCTTTTTTCGTTTGTCAATTTCACGGGATTGGCCATTGGGCTGGCATTCTGTTTCCTGACCATCATCTGGTATCAGTTTGAACATTCCTTCGACCGGCACTTCCCGACTGCTGAGCGCTTGTATCGCATGGATTATTCCCTGAGCTTCACCGGCAGCACTTTTTCGTTGACCCGGACACCGACCCCATTTGCACCGCTATTGCGTGATTTTTTTCCGGAAATTGAACAAACTGCACGCCTTTTCCCCCGCAGCATCAGCCTCCGAACGCTGGGGAACAACCGCGAATTTGAGATCCCCATTGCCTTGTTTGCCGACTCCACCGCACAACAGGTTTTCGGCTTCGAAACCCTGGCCGGCGATGTAGTGCACTCCCTGCGCAGTCCGTTTTCTTTGGTTTTGACGAATCGCAGCGCACAGCGTTTTTTTGGTACGGAAGCAGCACTCGGTCAACAGGTTATGCTGGCGAACGAAGGTCCTTTCACCGTCGGTGCAGTCGTGCGGGCACAGCCGGAAAACTCCCATCTGGACTTTGATCTGCTTGTACCCTTCCGCAATATTGCAGATGTAGAGCCTGCCGCTTCCCGGGAAAATGTGCTGGATGTGCTGGAAACCAATAAAATGGCGAGCTATGCATACACCTATATCTTGCTCCGGCCAGGCGCTGATGCAACTGCCGTGAATGCCCGGTTCAAACCATTTCTGATGCAACATGGCATCCCGGAGATGCGGGATAAGCAAAATTTCATCTTGGCGGCCGTCCCAAAAATCCACCTGACTTCTGAAGCCCAGGACGAACCGGTATCGCCCGCTGACGGCAATTTCCTGAACATGTTTTTGCTCATCGGAGGCTTGATCCTGGTTATAGCGGTAGTGAATTTTGTCAACCTCAGTACAGCGACCCAACTCGCCCGCGCCAAAGAAGTTGGGGTGCGCAAAGCCATGGGCAGTAGCCCTTGGCAGTTGGTCCGACAAATGTTAGGCGAGACCCTGGTGCTCGGATTGCCGGCATTTTTCACCGCCCTGGGACTGGTTCAGTTGATGCTGCCCCAAATGGAAACGTTCTTTGGGCGAAGCCCGGAGTTCTCCTTTTTCACCAATGGAGCATTGACACTCACATTTGCGGGAATTTTCTTGCTGACTTGCTTGCTGGCGGGACTTTACCCGGCATTTTTTGCTGCAAAATTTAAGGCGGTAGACATTTTCAGAGGCACGGCACAGGGCGGCGGTCGGCAGAAAAACTGGCTGTCCACCAGCCTTATTACCCTGCAATTCACGGTGGCGGTAGCCTTGTTGGTGAGTGCGGGCATCATTTTGAAACAGATCGATTTTCTGCAAAACCGTCCATTGGGATTCGATCGTGATCTGGTATTGGGGGTGCCACTGCGCAGTCAAAATATGAACAGCAACTTCGCTTCCGGCGATCCACAGCTGCGCAGCCGAACCAATACCTTTGAAGAAAAACTGCTTCAAAATTCTAAAATTACGGCTGTTACCATGGCATCGGTGTTGCCTGGAGTAGGCAGTGTCCGGCATCCGGTGGCCACCGACAAAATCCGCATTGAAGACGGTGTGGTTCTGCCTGCCAATTCGGTGGACTACGATTTTGTAAAAACATTTGGCTTGAAGATCGTTGCCGGGCGTGATTTTGATAAGTCCTACGGCACTGATCATTTGGAGGGCTTTATCATCAATCAGGAGGCCGTAAAGACACTTGGCTGGGCAAATTCGGAAGAAGCGGTAGGTCAAAATATCCGGCGGGGCAGTAAAAATGGCCGGGTTGTAGGCGTTGTCAATGATTTCAACGTAGAAAGTCTCCGGACGGGTATGCAACCATTGCTGCTTGAAGTGAGCCCCGGCACATTCACCCAATTTGCCATCAAAATAGCGCCTGGAGACTTGCCCAATACCCTCGATTTTATTGAAAAAACCTGGGGCGAGCATTTCCCGGAAAAGGTGTTTGAGCACACTTTCCTCGATCAAAGAATTGCGGACAGTTATTCCCAGGAAGCGCGATTTGGCAAATTGATCTCACTTTTTGCAGGCATCGCGATTTTCCTGTCGTGTTTTGGCTTGTTCGGGATGATCGTGTTTGTCGTCCGCAAACGCACCAAAGAGATCGGGATCCGAAAAGTGCTCGGTGCATCGGTGGCAGGCATCACGGGGTTATTGGCCAAAAATTTCCTTAAACTTGTGCTTGCATCCTTTGTCCTGGCCTTCCCGCTTGCGTACTTTTTCTCACAGCGCTGGCTGGAAGATTTCGCATATCGTATTGATATTCAATGGTGGATGTTTGTTTTGGCCGGCGCGATCGCTGTAATAATTGCTTTTTTGACCGTAAGCATTCAAAGTATAAAAGCAGCCTTGGCAAATCCGGTGGAAAGTCTGCGCAGCGAGTAATTTAATTCGATTAATTCGAGCCAGGCACTTAATTGCTGAAGCAAAAATAAATTTATGAAACACATAGTCACAGTAGGACACATAATATGCACGCCTGATCGCCATTGCTTTCGTATTGTCAGCCCCGCTGGCATGGTTGGTAATGGATAGATGGTTGCAGGACTATGCTTACCGGATTTCGGTCGGAGCGGGCATTTTCCTGAGTTCCCTGTTGGTGACGTTTGCAGTGGCAGCCTTGACGGTGGGCGTTCAGAGTGTGCGGGCGGCCTTGGCGAATCCTATAGAATCTTTAGGCAGCGAATGAGTAAAAATCAAGGTGACACCTCCTCTTGTTCCGGAGGTGACACCTCGATTTTTAGCAAAAACAAGCTTTTACAATTCCGTTACATCGTTTTACACCCTAAATGATGATTCGTAGCGGCCCGCCTTCACCTTTGCCCCATTGTTCACCAACCAAACAAAGTTATGCAAATCAAGATCCTCGCATCGTTGCTCTTTTTTCAATCCTTCGTTTCCTGTCAGCAGGGGCCAGACCAAGCCTTGTTATCGGAAGCCAACAGTGTTTTATACGCCAGTGTCTCTGCTCAGCCAGTTGAGGTTAAAACCCGGCCGGCGACCACCAATGTCGTTTTTAAATCTACTGACGGCGGCCAGACCTGGCAGGACGTCAGTGCGGGATTGCCCGGAAATGTGTCGATCGGGCGTGTTCTCGCGAACGACGGAAAAATCTTTCTGTCCACCGAAAAAGCATTGTACCACAGCGATTGCGGCAGCGAAGCACCTATCTGGGAAAAGGAGACCACTTTTGATATAGAAATCTCTGGCCTTTTTTCTGGTCAAACCGGGCCATACATCAGCAGTTACGAGAAAGGCTTTTTTAAAAAAGTTGGAGGCACAGATGTTTTGATTCCTTTACACAGAACCTTGAAAGACAAGACGGTGCGTACGGTTTTGGAGGCGCCGGATGGCTCGCTTTTCGTCGGCTGCGAGAGTGGACTCTATAAATCCACCGACAGTGGGAACAACTGGAAACAGGTCTTCTCAGAAGTTGGCGTCAATAGCCTTGTTGCAGCGGAAGGTGTGCTGATATGCGGCACATACAAAGGGCTGATGCGTTCGACGGACGGCGGTGATAACTGGGATTATGTGCTGACCGAAGACGGTTCTGCCTGGAATACCAGCCATCAGGGTGGTCGTTTTTTCAGCCTCACCCAGGGTGGCAACTGGCAAGACCACCCGATCAACCGATTGCGTATGTCTGCTGACGGCGGCAAAACCTGGCAGCGCGTAGACGAAAGTTTGTCTTCGGGTCAGTTTATCTTTACCAGAGAAGTCGGTGCTTCACCCTCCAGGATGATCAACGACATCAAACTTTCGGGTCAATACCTTTTTTGCAGCAATGAAGCCGGTATTTTCCGCTCTTCCGATTGGGGCAAAAGCTGGGAACCGGTGTTTACCGAAAGCGGCTTGAAGTTGCTCCAACTGGCTGTTTCGGGCAATGCGATTTATGCCGTAAAAGTGATTGGGTGCTGAAAAAAGGGGTTGATGAGGGTTTATAAGGGTTGATGAGGGTTTATAGGAGTTTATCAACCCTCATCATCAACCCTAATAAACCCTTATCAACTTTTAAACCCGCCTCTCCTCAAAAGCCTTATTTTTGGGCATGTTTTCTGCCCATTTTTTCAAAATGCTGCGACTTTTGCCCTTGTTAGCCTTGCCTTTTTTGGCCTGGCTGATACCGTCCGCACCGAAAGGTGCCCCGGGTGATTTTTCCCCCGATAAGGTCAATCTGGCCCTGCGCCGCACTGCCGATGGTCTGTTGCGCCTGTCTGGCGACAGCACGAGCCGAATCCCGGCCATCGAGCAGAGCGGTGCAGGCGTTTGGCGGGTACGTCTTGAACAACCCTTTAACTACGAACAACTACCTGCGCTGCTCCAGGCATCGCTCGAGCTATACGACATCCGGCAGCCCTACGAAGTGGCCGTGCGCCGCTGTGTCGATGCCACCATTGAACTAGGCTATCACCAGGTGGATTATTCCGGAAGCAACGTTGTGCCCTGCGGTGGTCGGGAGATGCCTGAGGGTTGTCATTATATCGAAGTTACCTTTTTGGGAAATACCGGTCAGGCCCCATTTTGGACGGCAAGAACCTGGGTTTTACTGCTGCTTTCGGGTGGATTGGCTGGGTTTTGGTTTTTCCGCAGGAAAAAACCCGTGCCTGAATTGACGGCCGTAGCCGTAGAACCGGACTGGCTGGAATTTGGGAATTCGCGCCTCGATGTAGCGGGTCAGGTGCTTTTTTGCGGCGGTGTCCGACAAACGCTGACTTTTCGGGAAACAAAACTGCTCCGGCTTTTCGTCAGCAGTCCCGACCAGCTGCTGGAACGGGATCTCATCCTTCGGCAGGTTTGGGCAGATGAGGGTGTTTTGGTGGGGCGCAGCGTGGATGTTTTTGTGTCCAGATTGCGGAAAAAATTAGCGGCTGACTCTTCTGTTGGTGTAGTGGCGGTGCATGGAGTAGGGTATCGGCTGGAGACGGGGAAAATGATATAGGAATTTTGACCCCTTACTCCCAAGGCCCTAATCTGGTAACATTGATAAATTTGCCCTTGGCAGGATCGTAACGAAAAAGCCCACCCGAGCAGCCTAACCATAGCTTGCCGTTTTTATCTTCAAAAATACTTTGGATATGCTTGGTGTTCAGGCCTTCCTTCACTGCGAAATCTGGCGCTTCGCCTTTTACTGGATCATAACGGCATAACCCACCTGCGTTAGCGCTTATCCATATCCAGGTTTCTCCAGACGGGGCGGTTTTGTCTTCCCGCATTGTCCAAATAAAATCAGTACTGAGGCCATCTTTCGTTGTAAAATTGGTAAATTTGCTTTTGGCGGGATCATAACGACTCAGGCCACCAAAGCGGGAACCGAACCAAAGGTTTCCGGTCTTATCTTCGATAACACAATAAACGAAATTATTGCAAAGACCATCTTTCTCTGAAATATTGGTCAAAGTTGTGCCATCGAAACGATAGGCCCCATTGCCGTTGCTGCCAAACCAAATGTCTCCATCTTTATCCTGAAATATACAATTCTGCAATTTGGGCGCAGGGTAAGCGTATGGGAAATCTTTAAGATCAGCGGCAGGAATTGGAAAACTGGTAAAGGTTATTCCATCAAAACAGGAGACACCGCCCTCTGTGCCGCACCAAATCCGGACTTCACCTGCAGGTACATTTTTATCCAGCAAAATACTCCAAACCTGATTACTGCCCAGGCCATGCTTCGTGGTATAATTGGTAAAGGACTTGATAATCTCCTGATTGTGCTCGTCATATCCTTTTACAGTGGACACATCATGTTTGCATGTATTGTTATTGCAGGGATGGTTCGTCCGGCTTCCATCGTAGCGAGAAACCCCACCATCGGTGGCAAACCACAAGTTTCCGCTTCCATCTTCTGCAATACCCCTTACCGCATGACCGCCGAAACCTTCTGTGGTCGTAAAGTAGGTAAGATCGTTTTTAACAGGATTGTAACGACAAACGCCATCGCCATTCGTGCCAAGCCACAGATTTCCGTTCTTATCTTGAAAAATACGGCGTACATATTGACTTATCTGCCCATCCATAAAAGGGTCGGGTACGGGGCCATAGATTTTAAGGGGTTCGGCATGGGTTGTTTTGGATGCACTTATCCTGTCCTTTGGGGGATCGCCCTGTCCATAACATGAAGTGATAAAAAGGAATATTACGAGGAGCGAGAGTGGTTTATAAATGCAGAAATCCTTCATTTTGCTGTAGATCAATCTTTTAGTGTTCAGTATTATTGCGTTATTGTACGGTCCCTTTTCTGGTAAAATTGACAAAGGACCTTCCGTCATATTTGCAAACACCACCATCCTCGGTACCGAACCAGAGGTGTCCGGCTTTATCCACCAATATACTCCAAATGGTATTGCTGCTCAGGCCGTTAATGACCGTAAAATTGGTCATGTTTACTCCGTCATAGCGCCATACCCCCTCGTCAACAGTGCCAAACCAAATGTTTCCGGACAGATCTTCTGCAATCGTCCAGACGCGATTGAGCTGCTGGCTCTTATCCTGCAGGTTGCTCAGGGATAGATTTCTGCTCAGGCCTATTTCTTCGGAAAAATTGACAAAAGATGTTCCATCGTATCGGCATACGCCCCCACCATTCATGCCAAACCAAAGGTTTCCGTTTTTATCCTGAAATATCCCCCGTATTACACGGTCCAAACCTTTCTCCGTAAAATAAGTGAAAGTGGTCCCGTCGTAACGGCACACACCCTTTTGCGGTGTGCCAAACCAGATGTTTCCGCTTCGATCTTCAAACATGCAATAAACTGCATCGGAAATAGACCGGTCTTTATGTTTCGCATTCCCCGGATCAATATCAAAATGATCAAGCCCGCCCCTGGCGGGATCGTATCGACAAACGCCATCGGTGGCAAACCAGAGGTGTCCGGCTTTATCCTGAAGTATAGCGCGTATGCGTTTTCCTATGGGTGCGGAAGTGTTGGCCCCGGAAATAGTTTTTTGTTCATTTTTAGGGTCTTGGGGCTCCGGGGACAATAGAGTTGTTTTGTTCTGGCCATTGCAGGAAATGATTAAAAACAATAGCAGCAGCGTGTAGAATTGCATAAGATTGTCATTGTGAATCAATACGATAGGATCCCATAGTACCAAAGTGTGTCTGGTTCCCTGCAAAAGTATCGAAGGGTTTCACCAAGGGTTCAGGATGAGCGTAAAAAGATGTAAAGGACTTGTAAAACCCGTTTCAATTGCGTGGCATAGCATAAAGACAGCAGCAGGGATCCTTTAGTGCAGGAAGGGATTTTTTGAACTTTCAAATCCCTACCGTAAAATTGTCCGACAAAAAAACCGCTTACCCATTTGAATTTCGCCTGCTATGACCATACTTGGCAACATTTTTCTTGCGCTAGCCACCCTGGTTTTTCTCCTTTTTGACATTTCAGTATTGGGGAAGGAGCCTCCCCGGGGAGGTGATGCCGCGATGGGGTACGGCTGGGGCATCATCATTTTCAATCTCATTTTTCTGGGCTGTATGACGGTTGTCGCGATTGCCATTGCCTGGAAAGGCGGTTTCGATTGGATCGCTCCGAGCAAGGGCGCTCGATTCCTGCTGATAATGCTAGGATTGTTGTCGGCGGTGATCACAGCCGCCTTGAGCGCCCTGAATTTCGCGAAATTCTATAAGGTTTTTAAAACTTAAAGTATGTACACATCTTTTCATGCCTACTGCGCGATATATTTTTGACAGGATTAACAGGATTAACAGGATATGTCAGGAGAGTGTTCCGGGAAACGCGGGTGGCTACCTTGTCTTTTAACTACCGGTTTGGCAGTCAACAAGTTCAGCAGGTACGCAGGCGACAGGGTGGCGCCGAGGATGAGAAGCGAAGGGCATGAGGTGGGCAGGGGTAATGCGGCAATTCGCCCATCCAGGATGCTTTAAAAAGTATTTAAACCCTTCACCATCCGTTCTGCACCAGATAAGTCCTTCCGCAACTGCACATTTGAAAACCCTTTTTCTTGCAGCAGACTCGCCACTTTAGTGGAGTTAAATTCGTTGCACTCAAAAAAAAGCATTCCGCCAGGGCGTAATTTCTCCAGCGAAAAGTCAGCAATTACGCCATAAAACAGCAATGGGTCGGCATCCTCTACGAACAATGCCAGCGCTGGTTCGTGGTCGATAACATGCTCAGGTACAATACTTTTCTCCGAATGTGGAATGTACGGCGGGTTGCTTACCACAATATCGAGCGGCGGGAATTTCGCCCAGTCGGCAAGGTTCAGGATATCGCCTTGGAGGAGTTGAATACTGGGATATTGGGATATTGGGATATTTAGGATGCGCCTGGCATTCTCAAAGGCAATGTCAAGGGCTGCGGGACTTTTTTCCAGGCCGAATAATTGAATTCCCGGCCTTTTCTTCTTCAATGCAATCCCGATGCAGCCGCTTCCAAGCCCAATATCGAGTACTGCGGGGGCTGATAATGGAGAAAAATCTTTTAAGGATTCCAATACCCAGGCCACCAGTTCTTCCGTTTCCTGCCTGGGAATCAAAACGGCAGGATTCACCTTGAATTTCAATCCAAAAAAGTCGGCTTCGCCCAGCACATATTGCAGCGGTTCACCTGCGATAAGCCGCGGAAGGATCGCTTCAAACCGGGCCTCCTCGAACGCTCGCCCATGATCAAAGACATCTTCAAAAACAATTCTTGTAATTGCCTTTGCTTCTCCCTCGCCATAGCGTGGGCTGAGTTGCTCGATCAGAAGATTACGGGCGAAATCGGAAGTCATATTTCGATGGTAAAGATCGTCCCCCGGGGCAAATTATCCGCAATGCTGATGCTGCCATTATGGGCCTTAAGTACCTGATTTACAATGTATAAACCAAGTCCGGTACCTGTACTGTGGCGGGTTTCTTCATTGCCCATACGGTAGAATTTTTCGAAGACGGCATTCTTCTCTGTGTCAGGAATGCCTTGTCCCTGATCGGCCACGCGAAAGCGAAATTGGCCATTAATATGCTCGGCAGAAAGTTCGATGGGGCTTCCTTCGGGGGAATATTTTAGGGCGTTTTCCAGCAGGTTTCTCACAATAGCGGTCAGCCCCATTTTGTCCACCTGAACGGGTGGAAGTTCCTCTGGAATTTTCAACCTGAAATCAGCCTCAGGAAAACGGATGCGAAGGCCTTCCACCATTTCATGGGCGAGTTTACCGAATTGCACAGGTTCGTGCAGGGGGCGCCAGTTGTCTTCCAGACGGGCTGCGAGCAGCAGGCTTTCTACCAGATCCTGAAGACGGTCAGCATCTTTGAGGCCATTGGCAAGGAGTGGTACACGTTGTTCCGGGCTGAGGTTGCGTTTGATGATGGTTTCGAGCACAAGCCGCAAGGAAGCGATGGGCGATTTGAGTTCGTGGGTAATGCTGAGCAGAAAGTTGCGCCGCTGTCGCGCCAGCGAAACTTCCCGCGCTGCGCTACGGCGTATGACCCAAAGTCCCCAGACCAGACAAGCGGTAAAAAAGAGTCCTTCCGCCACCACCATCCTGCGACCGCTCTTCCAGTTTTTTTCAACCAGCGGGTATTCTGCATTGCTGATTAAAGGAATCGAGGGGTTCTCTAGGGTCATGATCAATTTATCCCGCTCAAATACCCGGTCGTTCTGGCGCCATAGGTGAAATGACCACCAGACAAAGGCCAGTATCATATAGCCAATGACGAAAGTGGAGAGGGTGGTGAGGGGAAGGCGCTTCATGTTTAGTAGCAGTAGGCAGTGGCAGTGGCAGTGGCAGTAGGCAGTAGCAGTAGGCAGTGACAGTAGGCAGTGGCAGTAACGGTCGGCAAAGGGCCTACTGCCACTGCCTACTGCTCACCATTCCTGGCTCATCGGATGGATCATTAGTTCATCAATGAGTACGTGAGGAGGAGTATTCAGGATGTAGGAGACTGCCGATGCAATGTCGTCTGCGTGGAGAAATTTTGCCTGCTGTGGTTCGCCTTGTTCTGCCTGATGAAAGTAGGTATCCACCAAACCGGGATAGACCACACTCACCTTAATGCCCAGTGATCGCACTTCCCGACGGAGACTTTCAAAAAAAGCATGCTGCGCATATTTGCTTGCAGTATAGAGGCTGCCTGTAGCAAAGGTGCGTTTCGAGACATCCGAGGCAATGCCCAATATATGGCCTGAACCTGCAGCTTTCATGTGTGGCAAAACTGCACGGGTAAGCAAAAATGTGCCCTTCACATTCACGTCCATCACGCGTTCCCAATCATCGGCAGTGATCTCTTCGGCAGGTTTGAAAATACCGATGCCCGCGTTATTCACCACACAATCAATGCGTTGGAAATCTCGGATCACTTCGGCCACCACATCATTTACTTGTTGTTCGTCGGAGATATCACAAACAAAGGAGAGGGCTTTGCCGCCCGACTCATCAATTTCATGCTCCAGCTCGCCAATTTCTTCAGCATTACGTGCCAGCACGATCACAAAGTGGCCTTCATGCGCCAAACGAAGCGAAACTGCCCGGCCAATGCCACGCGATGCGCCGGATATAAGGGTGATTTTTTTTGTCATAATTAGTGATCGTCATTGGTTATTGGGTCATTAATCGTCATTGGGTCATTAATCGTCAATGACCCAATGACTCAAGGCCCCAATGACCTAAAACAACCCATGTAATTCCGCCTGCACCATTTCCAGCACCTTGGCGGCGTGTTCTTTATTGCTTGTAAAATCCAGATGATCAACGTTGATGATCAGGAGTCTGCCTTCGCGGTAGCCATTGATCCAGCCATCGTAACGGTCGTTGAGCCGCTTGAGGTAATCGAGGCTTATACTGCCCTCGTAGTCGCGTCCACGCATCTGGATATGGTCCACCAGCGTTGGTATACTTGCCTTCAGATAGATCAACAAATCAGGGGCTTTTACCTGAGACACGATGGATTGGAAAAGCGTCATGTAATTCTCAAAATCGCGACGTTCCATCAGGCCCATGTCGGCCAAATTGGGCGCAAAAATGAATGCGTCCTCATAGATTGTCCGGTCTTGTATCACGGTTCGGCTGCCCTGCAAAATACGCAGTACCTGTTGGTAGCGACTCGAAAGAAAAAACACCTGTAAATTGAACGACCAACGTTTCATGTCCAGGTAAAAATCCGACAAGTAGGGGTTGTTTTCCGTGTTTTCGTAGTGGACATCCCAGCCAAAATGCCTGGCAAGCAGTTCCGTGAGGGTCGTTTTACCCGCGCCAATATTGCCGGCGATGGCGATGTGTTTTACGGTTTTTTTCTCAGAAGGCAATGCAGAGGCCATTGTTGTGGTTGATTTGTGTAATCGTGTATTTGGGGATTCGTTGATCGAAGCAGCGAAGGTAGAAAACCCTCAAAACCTTTCTTAATCCCTTTCCATTTCCCGCGTTTTTAATGCCATTCTTCTCAGGGATTGTGGGGTGTTTTCCGTGCAAAGTTCCTTCACCCGTACCCAGGAAATGTCCTTGGTTTCCAAAAGATTGCGCTCTATTACAGCCTTTTCTCCTGCGGAAAAAAGAAATCGCAGATCGTAATGTAAATGTGCCGGTTCCTGGCCACGTTCCGGGATCACATGGATGTCTACATCGAAAATGTCGGGTGATAGCAAGGACAATTCCGATATTCCACACTCCTTCATGGCCTCGCGCCGGGCGGTTTCAACTAAGGAAGCGTCCGTATTGTCTGCATGACCGCCCGGCTGTAGCCAGCGGTCATCATTCATCATTCATCATTCATCGTTCCAAGCACCTTCCTGAAAACTTTCCGAAGCCGCTCCTCTTTTTTCTTTTCCAAAATTTCTCCCGCCCTGCGGATTCCACCGCCGTAGTAGCGAAAAAGCCAGGGTGACACCGTTGCGGCAGCATCTAAAAAAGTGTAAGAAATACCCGTTGCGACAAACCAGTAACCCAACAAAGCATTGAGCAACAGCGAGTTGAGGCCGTTTTTTAGATCGCCTGCATAAAACTGTCCTGCTCCCGGCAATATCATACTGAGCACACGGGCCGTCTTTGGGCTTTTACGCGATACCCGCTCTGCCTGGCGCATCAGTCGTTCAAATTCTGCCCGGCCCTCGATATCCTCTGCTGCAAAAAGCGGCAATAAGTCGGCCCTTGCCAGTTCGAATTCACGGATGCCAAAATGCGCTGCGCCAAGGTAAAGTTGCTTCCGCGTCCTCCAGGGTTCCGGCAGGCTTTTGGGCAGCGATAAGATTTCAATCAAGGCCCGTTTGTACTGATTTTGGAGCATCAGTATGCCGGTCTTGCTAAACAGCGCCTCGTAGCGGAGGCTATCCGAATCAGCACTTTGATACAGTAGATCGCAGTAAAAAGCAGATTTTTCAAAATTGCCCAAGTCTGCATGGAGCGCTGCCAACTGACTTTGACATTCGTCCCGGTATCGATCGCCGCTGAAGAACAACACCCGTTGGTAGGTTTTCAGCGCGAGGGATTTGTTGCCCGCAACCACCTGTTCGCGGGCAAAAACCAGGGTCTGCTCTGCCGATTGGGCCGGTAGAAAATAGACGGTACTAATCCAGCACAGGAAAAACAAGCATCTCCGTGTCATGTTGCAAATGGTTGATTTTCTTTTGATTATGTCGTCGGGCTGCTTTGTGCGAGCCGTATATATTGCCAGTATAGAACCCGAGTGCGACGCCCCCATGGATCCAGCCCCAAAAAGTGTCGGCGCCTTCCTGATCGAAGCGGCGGTAAGCCTGCCAGGCATTGACGCCTACGAACAACAGACCAATCAGTCCATCTTTCCACTCGCCAGCATAGACTTTGCCCAGGCCAGGGACCGGCACCGAAAGGGCGGTGGCGATCCAGGGGTTTTTCTTTTTGCTGCGCTCCGCTCGTTTGATGAGTTTTTCCAGCTCGGTTCGACGGGGCAGTTTTTCGCTTGCCGGGATGGCCTCGATGGACTGCCGGGCATCGGGCCATTTTTGCTCCAGCATATTCGCGAACAATACAATGCGCCGTACTTCGGAACTGTCAAAAATATTGGATTCTGAAACCAGCGTTCGTGCGCGATCCGGGTAGCCACTCCGAAGCAGGAGTTTGGAGTATTCTTTGTAGAGCAATAGGGTAGGGGATTGGGGCGTAAGTTGCCATTTGGCCCACTGTTCGAGGCCGCGCTGCGGAGTATTGCCCTTTCGATAGGTACGGAGCAGATCGGCACGGAGGGTATCGTTGTCCGGGCGAAGAAAGATAAGACGTTCATACTCTTCGGCAGCCAGTGTATATTGCTGTGATTGAAGCAGATAGCGGGCATAGGCTCTGGAGTGGGTGTAGTCGTAAATATCCTGGGCAGGGAGAGAAATTGCGCCGAATAGGAGAAGGCAACAAGGGAAAAATTTATTCATTAATTGCGCTAAGAGCATGTTGGGATATAAAAAAATATTTTCAAAATATCTGGGTGAAAAAAATACAGGACAGTACTTTATTACAAAGCCCCCACCTACATTTGTCAGCGTGAAAACCAAGCGCAAAAAAATGAGTAAAATCACAACGGTATTGCTTTTACTATCTATTTTTCTTCTGAGCAGTTGTGCAAGAATTTATTCTAGCCATGAGGCTAAGTCAAGAGCAAGTCGACATCAAATTATTGCAATCGCACCACCAAAGGTTTCGATTGCCGCAAGAAAAAAAGTTGATGCAGAAGCATTGAAGGAACAGGAAAAAACAGAATCAATAAATTTTCAAAAGGAAATGTATGGTTGGTTGTTAAAGAGAAAGATGCAAAAAAGAATTATGGTAGAGATACAAGATGTTGAAATCACAAATACCAGCATGAAGTCGAACGGCCAACAAAATACAAACATGAGTCCCCCGTAATTGATTTACGAGGGACTTATATTATGTACGAGGTTAATTGATTCATTACCATCCCACAGGATCTTTCAAGGCCCTTCTTTCTATGTCAATTTCGTATTGCTCCGGACTGAGTCCGTTACAGCGGGAAAGCCGGTCGCAGGTGCATAAAATACCACGTATTACGCCTAATTTTTTTACCGCTTCGAGACCGTATTCAGAGCAGGAAGGGTGAAATCCACAGCGTTGGTTGTCCTGCGAAGAAAGGAAGGATTTGTAAAAAAGGAACAGCCCGGAAAACACCATCTGCAGTTCATTTGGATTCTCGCGACTGAGCGAAAACCGTTCTGAGGCCCGCATCTTCCGGGGCCCTTCAAAGGCTTTTTGCAGGAGCAAAATGTCCTTTCCAACCCGTGGCTCAGCTTCGGTGCGTGCTATCGGTTCAAGCTGTGCAAGCAGATCAGCCGCCAGCAGGAACGCCAAAATCGTACAGGCTATCTTCATCAGATTGGTTAATTATGATGTTTTTGATGTTCATAATGCGGACAAACTCCCCTGTTTCGCGGTAAAAGATCTGGTAGATCTTCGCTGGAACGGGCAGACCGTTTTGCACGGAGTAGTCCTGAAAATAAAATTTTGCCACCACTTTATCTTCCGGATCATGGATGGCGGCCGCATGAAGCCGCTTGTTTTGTTGTGCAAAGGTAATTGGCCCGAAAAAGGTTTTGAGCGATTCCGGCGGGAACCATTTGGACAACACTTGCTCCCCATCCTGCATTACCTCAGCGGGGGTATAGCCCACTTTGGCCAGCCCAAAGTCAATGAGTTCCTGATCCAGGATCATTTTAAAAATAGAAAACTCACCCACAGGTGGGACAATTTGCTTCGAAACGAGACGGTCTGCCTTCATGCGGTACATAAAGGTGTCGCACAACAGCCATTGCTCCCGCTCTGGAAATCGAATGTTGTAAACCGTCTTGTGCAGGTTTTTGTCGTAAAACAGCGTTCCGGTAATCAGTCGGCCCTGATCTTTTCCTGTCTCCTTTTCTTTGATGGAAAAGTCGGCCTTGAAACGATAAAAGTCCTGGGCTTGCAGGGTTATGGCCATAAAAGCCAACAGCACCAGCAGAGAAAGTTGTAAGGATGCGCGCATAACAGGACAAAAGTAACCAGTAGTAAAGAAATATAACCGGATCAGCGCGCGGGGCTTATTTTTTTAGCCAAAACTTGTAAAATATTGCTGTGCTTTTCTCACCTTCGCCGTCTAAGGAAATGCCCGAACATCCTAAAAAAAGTAGGAGGCCAAAGCCGAAAAGCCTCAAGAAAGTAGGCGTCATATTATTTACCCAATCACATGTCTTTACGTAAATCTTTACTCGCACTGATCCTTTGCCTGTTTGCATTAAATGCATTCTCGGCTACTGCAACAGAGCCTGTCGCAAAAACACCTATTGCGATCAGCGCTGAGCAGGCCAAACAAGTAGAAGCGTTGTTGAAGGATTTTTCTGCTCATGATCTTAGCCGGTTAACCATCAGCAAGGTGGAAGAACTTACGGGCAAGAAGATGAGCTTCAAAGAAAAAGTCGCGTTCAAGATCGCTAAAATGAAAATGAAAAAGCTGCAGAAAAAAGTAACTGTATCTATGGAATCCAGCAATGGCTTCACAGCGCCGGGTATTGACAAAGGGATTTATATCCTCCTGGCAATCGTTGGCTTTCCATGGTTATCCGTTGGTTTGGCTTCGGACTGGGAAGGAAATGATTGGTTGTACTGCCTGCTTTTGACTTTCCTTTGCTGGCTCCCTGGGTTCATTTACGCTTTGGTAAAAATGAAAAAGTACTACGCTTAAGCTCAATTCATTAAACATGAGTCATCCCGAATTTTTGGGATGACTCATGTCATTTTTAGTACATTCAATGAACCGTTCAAATATCCTGATATTAAGGTTGCTGTTTTGGGTGGCAGTACCCATTGTGTTATTGCTTCTCCCTAAAACCTTTTTTGACACGGGCACTCCCCTTTGTCCGTCCATATTACTTCTGGGAGAAGAATGCCCCGGGTGTGGGATTACCCGGGCGTGCATGCACCTCATTCATTTGGGATTTGATGAGGCCTTTGATTACAATGCACTGAGCTTTATTGTATTTCCGATTTTCGCTATATTCTGGGCCAAATGGTTCTGGGCGGATTGGAAAGAATGGTCTGCCCTGAGAAAGGCAGATACTAACGGCACTTCAGCCCTTTGATCCAATGTTGCACAACAATTATTGAAAAGAAAGCGAGACCACAAACCAGACATACAACCCCACCCATAATGCCGTTCCTATAGCACATCCAATCATCGCCTGAGTACCCTGCTTTTTCTTGGATGCCGGGTCATCAACAGCTAAATAGACCAGAAGTATCCCGAAAGCCGAGCAACAGAAGCCCCACAAAAACCCCGGGATACCCACCAGAAGTTCTGATCCTGGCTCAGTGCCGCCAAATAGTGACCCCGAAAGATCGCCCTCCGGCAAAAGATACTGTGTCAGTGAGTGCTCAGCCTGTAAAAGCTGGGTTTGGGTGATATCGGACGCCTGAATCAATTGTTCCAACGCTGAAAGTGGCGCCAATTCGCAATCCCATTTCGAAAGGTCATCCTGAAAAAGGTCCTTGGATATCCCGGCAGGTAAAGCGGCGAAATTTACGTTTATTGCGAACAGGGACAGCACGAAAACTGTGGATATTCTTTGCATTAAAATGGAGTTTTTCAATCTCAATAGTCCCAATAAAACAATGATCCGGTGGCAGCGATGGCAATAAGCGAGATGAGTACGCCGATTCCCAAGCCTACTATACATCCCAGCCAGGCTTCTCTGGTCTGTTTACTTCTTGCATCGCCTTCTAAACTTACATAAGTGATCAAAATACCCACCAAACCGAGACAAAAGCCCCAGCAAAACCCGGGAATACCCAGTGCCCGTTCCGTGTCGGGAGCTGCTCCACTCAACAAGGAGGCTAAAATATCCTGATCATTGGATACCGCACTGAGTTGGGGATTGCTTTCCAGGGCAAGTTCGGAATAAGTTGCACTGCAGCCTTCCACCAGCTGTTCGAGTTCGGTAATACCTGCGAATTCCGCCTCGACACGGCTAAGGTCATCCTGGAAAAAATTTAGGGGCGTTGTACTCCTGGAGGAGGCCAGGAGATGACCACTGAGCATCGTTAAAAATATCAGGGTTAAAGTTTTATTCATGACTTTATTAAAGAAAATTAAGGTGTGCGCAATTTAATTCAGACTACTGGACATTTTGACATTGGACGTTAGACACGATCCAGCAAATGCTTGATTTTCAAATTATTAGAGTGCAAGTCCAATGTCCATTATCAAAATGTCCAGTAGTCT
>JAUSMG010000261.1 GCA_030645295.1 Saprospiraceae bacterium
AGCGCACTTGATGCGGACAGATCCCGTCAGGAAGACAACTCACGTTGAGATTGAGATAGAAAGTGTATAAAGACATTTGTTTTATAATTACCTGATTTTTATTACCTTGATTCACAGGATAGATTGTTCAGCTCACCTTACCACCGTAACATCCCCCTTCTTGTAAATCTCGATCTCTCGCCCGCAAAAGCCCACCCGCGCCCACATCTGCCACACAAAAACTTCAGTATCTGTACGCGTTGCCCCGAATTTTCCGAGCCAGCCGTGCTCAAGGGTTTCGGTCTCAAACAAGAAGTTCCCCCATCGGTCGTAGACCTCCAAACGGTAACTCAGTAAAGTCAGATTTTTTCCAAAAAACGGTCTGAACATCGTGTTTTCAATCAAGCCTGATGCTGGTGCAAAAGTGTTTGGAACGTACACCAGACTCGTGTCACCATCTGAATCTGCCCAGGCAACCTCACCTTCTCTGCGTATACTTTCGCAATGATTGGAGGCTTCCAGCCATACAGGCCCGGCCTCGCTTACCGTCACCGCAGGTGTTTTTGCGCCATTCCACCAAAGCAATTGTAGTCCCGTAGTATCGCCGCTGATGCCGGGTGTTAGTGTGATTCGGACGCTGTCGCAAGGAATGATAAAGGCACTGGACAAATCAATTTCCAGGCCCGGGGAGGCCGGGACCTCCATAGTTTTTTCGAATACACAGCCGTGCTCATCGCGCACAAAAACCGTATGGCTGCCTGCTGCAATGGTTTCAAAAACGGGCGAATTTTGGAAAACAAGGTTGTCCAGCGCATAATCAGTGGGAGTGCTCCCGCCGGGCAAAACGGAGACAGAAAGCGAACCGGTCGGATTATTGGGACAAGAGATCTCTGTCTCCACCTCAAACTCCAGTTCCGGCCAGGCCGTCACCGAAATGGTGATGGATGAGTCGCAGCCCTCCCCGTTTGTCCAATGGAATTCACGCAGTTCTCCCGCCATAATTTCCTGATTTTGAAACATATATACCGCTCCCGGGCAAACCTTTACTTCGCGCAGTTCCGAGGACGTTGGTTTTTCAAAAACAGAAACCGTCACCAAAGAATCGCAGCCCAGCCAGTTGCTGAGATTGAAATCCTGCGATTGCCCAACGGCCAGATCAACGCCCGCATAGTTGTATAAACTACCCGGACAAACACTCGCGTTCAGCGTAGAACTGGATATGGGCAAGGCAGCAACCGTCACCGTCACCACCGAATCGCAACCCAGCCAATTGATCAAAGTGAAATCCTGCGATTGCCCGGCAGCAAGATCCACGCCGCTATAATTGTAAAAACTACCCGGACAAACACTCGCATTCAGCGTCGAACTGGAAACAGGCAAGGCCGAAACCGTGACCGTAACGACGGAATCACAGCCCAGCAAACTCTGGTACAGGAAATTTTGCGATTGCCCGGCAAGCACCGGTGTTCCATTGTACATCACCGATTGGCCTGGGCAAGCCGTGAATGCTACTGCGCTGGTAATGGTTGGACAAGCGTAAGCATCCAACAACAAATTCGCAAAAACTTTACCTCCGCATCCGCTAAGGCTCACCGAATCAGAAAAGAGGACGATTTCCCAGAGTGGGCTAAGCAATTGGCTGTCAATCTGCACCATATAATGGGTGGAAAACACATTGACCCAGTCAAAACTGCCATTTGCGCTGGATTGATTGGAGGCAATAAAGGTCCCGTTTTGAAGCAATTGCACCGGGATTCCCGGAACCAATGTGTCGGAGGCATCGATGATCCCATTGCCATTCACATCCGACCAAACCTGACCGAGCACGTTTCCAAAGCCGTCGAAGAGCTCAACGGTGAGGGGCACACTCGTGGCTTCGCAACCGTTAAGGTCCACCAATTCAGCCCAGTAGGTCCCGCTCTGGGTCGCTGCAAACTGGTTGCTTGTGGCTCCGGGAATGACACTGCCTTCAAAGAACCATTGCCAACTGACAATTTCCGGCAAAGGCGGCAGACAAAGTGTGTCGGGGTTGCAGCGTTCGTGGCAGCCGGATGGTAACGCCGAAATATTCGGGCCGGGGAAGATCACGACCGTGTTGCTTTGGGCAGAACAGCCAAATTCATTTACGACCCGGACAAAGAAAAGCCCGGCCTCTTCCGTTTGCAGGCTGGGTCCGGCGTCGCCGGTGTTCCAGAAAATTTGCCATCCGGGAGGCTGTGGGCCGGTATAGGAAATGGTGGAAGGCGTTCCGGCGCAGACGTTATTGGTCGAAAGACTGAAATTGTTCGGAAGCGGATTTACGGTCACGGTAAATGGCGCAAGCACTGCCGTGCAACCCGTTGTTGGATTCGTCACCGTCACCGTGAATGTGTGTGTGCCGACACTCAGCAGATTGCCCCGATCTTCCGAAAAGATCAGCACACCATCGTTGCCATTGCCGCCGCTCCAGAAGAAGGTATAATTGCCATTGTCCTGGATCTGAAGGGTCACGTCATCGCCCGCACACACGGTAGCTTCTGGATATTGCACAGCGACCACCTGACCTAAATCATTGACCTCCAAAAATTTGATCGTTCCTATGGGCGCCGGATTTACATCCACGGTTTTGGCTGGAGGAGAATAGGAACAACCGTTGGCATTGGTCAGCGTAACGTCGTACACCCCTTCTTCAGTGACGATGAGCGTTGGCAGATTGGTGCCGTCGTTCCAGACATACATCGCGCCGGGACCGGATGGCGCGCTCAGGTTGAGGCTGCTTCCCTGACAAATGACAGCAGTCGGTGGGAAGATCGTCCCTGAAAACGGATTGGCCGTAATGTTCACCGATTGGGTAATGGAAGCTGTACAGCCATAACTGTTTGTGGCTGTGACGGTTACGGGGTAGTTCCCGGCAGGGGAGTAATTGTGGTACGCAGGGTTGGCTTCACTTTGGTTCAATACGCCGGAAACGGGATCGCCAAAATCCCAGGCCGACTGGATAAGACCAGTATTACTTGTCAGGACGAATGCTGAAGCATTGCCCGCACAATTGGCGAGCGGCGGCGCGAAGGCTGGAGCAGGAGGATTGGGTACAAAAACGTTCTCAGAATAGGTAGACGTACAGCCCGTGGCCGTGGTAATCGTGAGCGTGGCCGTGTAATTGCCGGAGTTGGGGTATGGATAACCCGGAGATGCAAGGCTACTCGCGTCCGCATTTCCGGCTTCGCCGAAATCCCAGTCCCAATTGGCAATGCTCATTTCGGGAAGACGGGTGCTCTCGTCGCTGAAAAAAGTGGAATCGCCCGGACAGGCCAACTTTTGAGAAAACTGTGCAACTGCTTCAACATCAAGCGAATCCACCGAGGAACAAACCTGCCCATTGCTTAGTAAAACCTTTACAACGACAATGTATTTGCCTGCATTTGGATAAACAAAATGGACGCTGTCACCCGTTGCAAAATCCCAACCAGAGGTGCCTGAAATTCCTGTCCACCACGCTGCACTACCCGGCACATACAGTCCGGAATAATCGTTCAAAACCATTCCAAATGAGTCACATCGAGCGGTAAAATCAGGAACGCCTTGCACGGTGCCTGGAGGACAAAGCGAACTGGGATTTGGACAAATGCCACCGCAGTCAGGCTGGCAATAGTCAAACAATTTGATCGGCGGCGCGATAGCCGTGCAGCCATAGTCATTGGTGGCGACCACGGTGTAAAATCCGTATTGGTTGGTGCTGTAAACCACTGAATTGCTACCGACGGGCGAGCCATCGTGCAGCCATTGGTAATCAAAATTCGCGGCGTCTGGCACGAGTGCAGTTAAGGAAACAATGATCGAATTGTTGCAAAAACCGGCAGGTTCGGCGGTCGTCACGCTCACGTTGGGCGCTGGGAATGCGTCAATGGAAAACTCGCTGGTACCACGGCAGCCCTGTACATCCGTGACCGCAATGGTGTAAGCCCCGGGCGGAATATTGATACTTGAGGCGTTACCAAGGGGTGCTCCGTTGGCCCTCTCCCAAGCGTAGGCAGCATAAGAACCAGGCACACTGACCAGACCCGAATCTCCCGGACAAAGTCCATCAGGATGGCTCGGAACAGGTTCGGGATTGGCCCATACCGTGACATTAAAATCAGTCGTAAGGCCACAGGTAGTTACACGCAGTAGCTGCGCTCCGGGGGTTTGCCAGAATATTTCAACGTTGTTTTTCCCTTGCCCCTGCTTGATCGTGCCCGCCGTTGCTGGCAGGATTTCCCATTGATAATCAAAGTCTTGATAAAAATCAGCAGTGTAAAACCCGACCGTTCCTTCGCATACAGCGGGTATTCCGCTGATGCTGATATTTGCCGCGTTTTGGATATTCAATTTTGTTGTGTCGGACTTACAACCCAGGCCATCAATGGAAATGGCTGCGGCGCTGATCCAGTGGGTCGGGTTGCTGTTCCAGGTAACATTTACGGGGTTTCCGGTTTGGGTGGTGGGCGTTCCGTTGCCGGTTTTCCATTCTATTTCGTAAGGTGGATTTCCGGGAACCTCATACTGAAGCGGCGAACCCGGGCAGACGATGGTCGGACCGGAAATGGCCACGGGGTTGGGTGGACGGGCCACTACGCTGACTTTAAGTTCCGCGATGACAGAGCAGGTTTGATCCGGACTGCCCGGCACGGCAAAAAGGCGATAATTTCCTGAACCTGCTGTTGGGGTGAAGTTGAGGGTGTTTCCAGAAAAGGTAGAAACCAATGCACCGTTGGGGCCAAAGACGGACCAATTGCAGTTCACGCCAAAATTGGTGGAAGCGTTTCTGGCGAGGTAATTTTGGGTTGAATTCTCGCACATTTCCACAGGACCATCAATATAAAACGGCGCAAGAATTTTCACGGGAATGGAATCCACTCCCCCGCAACCAAGGTAGCAATTGAAATAGTCCACAATGAGCCAGTGGGTCGCAGAAGTAACCTGAGCATTCCATGCTACGGCCACTTTGTTCGTTCCTTGTCCGCGGACAATGCTGCCGCCTGTGGGTAAGGTCCAGGAATATTCCGTGCCGTCAAAAAGATCAATGCTGTATTCCTCCTCGCTGCTGGGACAGACAAACGAGTTGCCCCGGATCTCTGCATTGTCCGAGATGATGGATATGTTGAACACACTGGCCTGCGGACAAGCTGCTCCACTACACCCTGAGGCGCTGAGCGAGATGCTGCCCACCGGACCGTCGCCCCACAGAATGGTAATGGTGTTGTCACTGGCTTGTCCGCCAGAAACGACGCTCCCATTGGGTGAAACCGACCAGGCGTACGCGCTACAACTCCCTGAGGTAAAATACGTTACGGTTTCTCCGGGACAAACTGAACCCACGCAATCCAGCAAAGGCGGCTCGCTGTCAAGTACTTCGACCAACATTACTGTGGTATCTGCGCAAAAGCAATTGCTGCGGGCAATGAGCGTGACCGTGAAATTACCCGGGGTACGGAAAGTGTGCTGCGGATTTTCTTCGCTTAACACCGAAAGGTCGTCGCTGAAAATCCATTCATACAATTCAGCATTCAGGCTTTCATTTTTAAAAACCAGGGTTTGTCCCTTGCAAAGTTGCATCACCGCATTGGGTACGCTGGGCGGATCGGTGCTGAATTGGGCCTTGGGTTCCTCCAGCACTGTGACACAGTGCGAGCTCTCAAAACAAAGTTGTAGGCTGGAAGACCCAAACTCGACCAATCCTGGTCCGGCCTCTCCCCAGGTCACCACTACCTCAGGTGCTCCAGGGTTTATGGTATAACTTTCCGCCCCACTTACCGTCCAGGTCGCGCCGGAAATATTCATCGGAACACCGCAGACCACGGGTGGGTCTACGAAGTAAGTGACCGTACTGTGCGGACAAACCATCTCGCATACGGTGGAGGAATTGTTTGGGTCGAAATTGCAAAAAGCGGAGTTGCTGGATTGAATGTCAATATTTTCTGAATATCCATCACCGACGGTGAAGCAAGCAGAACCAGTTCTTCCTTCTGTATCTGTGACCGTTACACAATACGTACCTGAACAGATAAAATTTTGATTTTGCTGATTATTACCCCCAGGAATATGACTCCAATCGGTAGTGTATTGAGGCGTCCCACTAACGATGGATAAGCTAATGGATCCGGTGCAATTTGCTGTGCAGCTCGAGTTGGTCACCTGGCCATTTATTAAGGGGGGCGCGTTACCGGAGCCGCCGCCGTTTCCTTGCACAGTAAAGGATTCAGTTTGGGTACAGCCGTTAGCATCTGTGACGGTGGTCGTGTATGTGCCCGCGGAAAGATAATTGATGTCTGTTACAGTGGCTCCATTTGACCAAATGGTAGTGTAGGGCGGAGTGCCACCATAAATGGTTAGATCAATGGCGCCGGTTGATCCACTGGAAGCGGAATTTGTTATGGAACTTGTTAGTGAAATAGTGTTAGGATTGTCAACAACATTATTTAAAACCGTTTCTGAACAGCCCTGACTATCCGTCACTGTAACAGAGTAGAAGCCAGACCAAAGAGCGCTCAAGTCTTGCGTTGTAGCGCCATTTGCCCACTGATAAGTATATCCAGGGGTACCACCAGTTACGGTCAAATTGATCGCGCCATTGTTCGCACCATTGCAGCTTGCGTCTGTTATGCAGGTGGTAGCCATTAGTGGCAGGGAATTGTTAACATCTGCGCAAGTTTGTGCGGTACAGCCCTGTGAATCCGTAACGGTCACGCAGAGGCTGTAACAGATATTGCTTATATTCTGTGTCGTCTGGCCGTTTTGCCAAATAAAGTTATAGGGAGGCACCCCTCCGTTCACGTCCAGGAATATGTTGCCATCGCAGGGATTTGAACAGAGATTTGTGGTATTAAAAGCAGATAGTGTCAATGTGGTTGGCTGTGAAATGGTAGCAGAGGTGGTCTTCGTCATGCCCGTTGCATCTGTGACCGTGACATTGTAAGTACCATCGCATAAGTTCAGCAGGTCTTCTGGATTATTTGCCCCTGCAAAAAAAGTCCAGTCATACAAATAAGGAGCTGTTCCTCCAGTGACCGTGAGGTCAATGGAACCATCGCATGCGCCACATGATGTAGGTGTCACCTGCGTGCTAAGGGTGATAGGTTGTGCTGAAATTTTTAGCGTATAAAATAACAAGAGGACAGTGGTGGTAAGTAGGCGAGCGTAACTGTTTTTCATAAAAAGTAGGTATCGTAAAGGTGTTTTATGGCAGACTATTGGACGTTTTGACACTGGATGTTAGTCACGATTCAGCAAGAGCTTGATTTCAACTTTTTAGAGTGCAAGTCCAATGTCACAATGTCCAGTAGTCTGGCTTTATGGTATTAGACACTCAAAAGTTATCAGTCGCTTTCTAATCAGGAAAGACATTTTTAAGCGATTGTAGCGCAAATTTTAGCATAAATCTTTTAAAGTCCTTGATAATCAATATATAAAAACCCTAGGTCAACAAATAAGAAGCGAAACGCAGAGGTTACACAGAATATATCTGTGTGACATCTGCGTTCCACATCTGTGTAACATCTGCGAGAAAAAGGTCCATTAGAATGGGATTTGTTAGCGCAAATATATCCGTAAGCAAAAACGTTTGAGCACTTGGCTAACTTTGCCGCTCAATTTCAAACGATTTTCATGCGCACATTCCTTTTGTTTCTTTCCCTCGTTTTCCTCCTCTCAAATTGCAAAAACAAGCCCCAGGCCCTCCAGCAGGCAAAGGCCGAGGGCGATCTGCCCAAAGACTTCCTTGAATTTTACCAGAAATTTCACACGGATAGCGTCTATCAAATGGCGCACATCGAATGGCCGCTCAAGGGCGAAAAAGGGGTATCGCAGGACACCACAGCCAAGCGACAGCTCACCGAATGGACGCCCGAAACCTGGCTTCTGATGCACTTGCCGGATACTACCATGAGTACCCTCAAACGTGGATATGAAACGGTAGGCGATGTTATGGTCATCGAACGATTGTCGTATCCCATGGTGGGATTTGGCTACGAGCGGCAGTTCTACAAAGAAGAGGATGGCCAATGGAGGCTTATCTTTTATGGCGAGACGGTGATGCAGTAGCAGTAGGCAGTAGCAGTGGGCAGTAGCAGTGGGCAGTAGCAGTGGGCAGTAGCAGTAGGCAGTAGCAGTAGGCAGGGGCAGTAGGCAGGGGCTGCCGAGCTTTGGTGACGTGCCGACTGCTACTGCCCACTGCTACTGCTACCGCCCTCAATATTTCAACAACTTCTCCAGCTGCCCCCTCAATCTTCCTGCCGGGAAAAAATTCTGCTCCAGCGGAATTGCAAAGGGCACAGGCGTGTCCAAGCTGGCCGCCCGCATAACCGGTGCGTCCAGATGCTCGAACAAATGCTCCGAGATCCAGGCTGCGATCTCACCACCAATACCACCGAAGAGTGTGTCTTCGTGTAAGATCAAGACCCGGTTGGTACGCTTTACCGAAGCGGTAATTGCCTCATAATCAAGTGGAACAAGCGAGCGCAAGTCCACAATATCGGCATCCAGGCCCATCTCGTCGGCCGTTTGTTCCGCCCAGCGGACGCCCAGGCCGTATGTCAGAATGCTCACTGCTTTGCCTTCACGTACCTGCCGCGCTTTGCCGATCTCGGTAGTGTAATAACCTTCCGGCACGAGGCCACTTTCCGAGCGATAAAGGGCTTTGTGTTCAAAAAACATGACTGGATTCGGGTCTTCAAAAGCCGCCAGCATCAGGCCTTTCGCATCGGCGGGTGTGCTGGGGTATACGACTTTGAGCCCAGGAACGTGGGTAAACCAGGCTTCATTCGATTGGGAGTGAAAGGGCCCTGCGCCACTTCCTCCACCGGTCGGCATCCGTATCACCATGTCGGCGGTTTGTCCCCAACGCCAGTGAAGCTTGGCTAAGTTGTTGACGATCTGGTTGAAACCGCAGGTCACAAAATCGGCAAACTGCATTTCCACCATACTCTTGATGCCTTTCAAACTCAGGCCCAGCCCAATGCCCACAATAGCCGATTCGCAGAGCGGAGTATTGCGCACACGGTCTGGGCCAAATTCGTCGGTAAACCCCGCGGTGATCGTGAACACACCACCGTAGTCTGCTATGTCCTGGCCCATGAGTACCAGCTCTGGGTGGCGGCGCATGGCTTCGCGCATACCATCGGAGAGTGCGTCAATGAATTTCATCTCTCGTAACTTGGAACTTGCTACTTGAAACTTAGAACTCTCCGCATACACATCCGCCAACTCCTCCTCGGTATCCGGCACGGGTTCCGGCTCGTTGAACATCACGTCCACCGCTTTCTGCACGTCTTTTTTGTAGCGGTCTTTGAGCGATTTTATAAACGCCTCATTGAGTATTCCTTCTTTCAAAAGCCATTTTTCATAGTTTTCGATGGGGTCTTTTTTGGCCCATTCGTCCATGAGTTCTTTGGGGACGTACTTCGTGCCACTGGCTTCCTCATGTCCGCGCATCCGGAACGTAACACACTCTAATAGAAAGGGTTGTGGGTCTTTGCGCATCTCTTCCGCGATGTTTTTAATGGTGGAATACACTTCCAGGATGTTGTTTCCATCAATTTTTGCACTGCGCATTCCGTAGCCTTGAGCACGATCTACAAGGTCTTTGCAGGCATATTGTTCGTTTGGCCGGGTGCTGAGTCCGTAACCGTTGTTCTCGATCAAAAAAATGACGGGCAGTTTCCAGACCGAAGCCACATTCAATGCCTCGTGGAATTCTCCCTGGCTGGTTGCCCCCTCGCCCGTGAACGCGAGCGAAACACGCCCTTCGGACCGGAGTTTGTGCGCCATGGCCACCCCGGCTGCCAGCGAAAGTTGCGGCCCCAAGTGCGAAATCATGCCCACAATTCCGTGTTCCATGGCCCCGAAGTGAAAAGAGCGGTCGCGGGCTTTGGTATAGCCGAGTCGTTTGCCCTGCCACTGACAGAACATACGGTCGAGGGGCATCTCACGCGCCGTGAAAACGCCCAGATTGCGGTGCATGGTGAAAATCAGCTCATCGGGCAAAAGCGCACAGGCTGCGCCAACCGAAATGGCTTCTTGTCCGATGCCTGAAAACCATTTGGAAATTTTGCCCTGCCGCAGCAGGTTGAGCATTTTTTCCTCAATGAGGCGTGGCTTGGCGAGTTGTTCGTAGAGGTGGAGCAGGGTTTCTTTGGTGAACCCTTTTTTGTTGTATTTTATTGATGACATGGAATTTATCGGAATCATTTTAGGCTTTATTCAGGAAGAGGCAAAATCTGCAAGTGTTAAATGTTCGTTCCCTTCAGCATCCATAAAAAGGGCGTTTCGAACATCTAAAAGGGCGGCAAGATCAAAAGGGCACTCGGCAAAGCCTATTTCACAAAATTCGTCAAACCTCTTTGTATAGTTTTCGTACATGGCTTGATACGATTCTTTGATGGTCTTTTCACCACTCATAAATATCTTCAACCCATAGTTTTCGCAATCTCTGAAAATATCATCATGTGCTTCAGTACTAAGTAGAATGGTATCGGCAGAAAAGCCAATGAAAGCCCTGCAGCCCTGTGCCCGAAGTATCCCAGCTAACTCTTGTCCAGCGGAACAAGCACAGGTATAGACAAGCGATCCACCAAAAAAGTAGGCGTTAGTGGTATGAACAAGCGCAGTCCCTTTATGAACAATTGCATCCTGTCTTCCGTGTGTATAAGCAGCGAAGAGAAAGGGAGTTCCTTGAAATGACGCAATATTTTCTTCTAGGTGGGTCTCATCATGGTGTTCATTTATCGCACATACTTCAAAACTTCCACACGTTGAAGCATGAGTTTCAAGGTCAGAGAAACACGACGAGAAGTAAGTACCCAATCGAGAATCTGCGCCATCATAGGCAAGCAGGAGTTTGATCATGTTTCAGCGAGTTTTTCCTTTTGGCGTGCTAAAAGTTCGACGGTGAGGTTTAGTATTTTTTTCTGTAATGAAAGGCCCAGTTCAGTGTTTTTTCGGATTTCAGCGAGGATTTGGTTGAGTGAGTATTTTTCTCCACCAATCAAAGTCAGGTATGGCTTGTCCCTGTCTTCTGGGCTATGGCGCAGAATCCATTCTTCAAGGGCGCAATCTACTCGAAGGCTGAGTTGATTAACAGCTTTATTGATAATGGGAAGGTTCGTTTTTACTGAAGCATTACTATCAATAGCTGAAAATGCATGATTATTGATAAATCCTCGCAGTTCTTCATTCGAAAGAGATTGCAGCTTTGCAGACATTATTATGACTGTAACAAGTAAGGTCTTTTCTTGGATTTCGGCAAAAACGGCATCCCCTCGCTTTTCGCTTGTTCCTAAATCCATATCCAAAAGCACCACAATTTTGCTTGAAAGATGGTCTAATACATATTTTATTCCCTCATTTGGACGACGAAATATTTGAACGTTGGAATCTCCATACTTCTCTTGAAGATCTACCATTAGGGGGTCATTTGATCTGAAATTATCATCAATAATGATGATTTGGACTGGGTTTTGCATAACTTATTAGTTTTTGCTGAAAGGAAGCGTAATTTGAAAGGTTGTACCAGTTGGATTCATCTCGTTTTCAACGATCTTGACTTTGCCTGCTAAAGATTCGAGACGAGTCTTGACAATCCAAAGCCCTACCCCTGCTCCGCCTTCCTTCGCAGTTTCAGTATAGAAGAGATCGAACACTTTATCCCGAATTTCTGGACGAATCCCAGGGCCATTATCAGAAAAGTAAAAAATAAAATGATCGTCCTCAGCCCACCCACTTAGCTTGATACGTTTATTTTCTGTGTCTTTTAAAGCTTTAATTGAGTTAGAAATGAGATTCTGAATAACTTCTTCGAAGAATTTTTGATTGGCGAACAGCACAATATTGCCATCAATTTCTAGGTGAACTGTTATTTTTTCTTTTTCAAGTTCTAATCGGTATAAATGGAATAGTCTCTCTATCAATACTTTTAGGTTCAACTCTTCAAACTCAAGGTTTGAACCTGCATAACTTAGCATAAAATCGGTAACCCGATTCAAGGTGAGCATATCATCATAAATCTGTTTGGCATATTCTTTAAAATTTGAATCATATTTTGGGTTCGGGAATTTTTCAACAAAAAATTCTGCCATTCTTAGAATTTGACCCACTGTAGTTCTTACAGCATGTGCGAGTGCCGCAGCATACTCCTGTAAGGACATAAGACTTAGGTAAATATTTTCTCTGCGTAAAAACTCCTCGTGCATCTTCTTTTGCTCATCAAGGTTGCGCTTTGACGATGCTATAGCTGACTCCAATTGGCCCTTCAAAGGAGCTAAATCTGCTGCCAAAGTGGGATTCTGTTTTTCGATTTGTTCTACCAGTTTTGTGCTGGTGCGCAGATCCTTAATGGACTCTCTGTAGGAGGCTTCGTTAAGTAGTTCCTTCCGCTTGCGCTGAAAGATTTTCACTTTGGAAAAAACATCTAACTGGTCAATAATAATCTCTTTCAATGCCCGGTATTCTGGTGTATCTACAAAGTCTTGGCGATTGGTTGCATCAATGATTTGCGGGTTGCCATCCTTGGTGATTTCCACAAACCCAATTACCTCTCTGGTACCAATCCGGGTAAAAGTATCTTGCCATAAGCGCTTGTCAATACCCAAGATATCTCTGCGCTTCATAGGGTCATCTTCATTTTCGGCAAAAGGGGTCGTCACAATTCCATCTCGGTAGATTCGTATGCCATCAATCCTATCTTCTTTGTTTGGATATGCACGATTATACTTGGCCTTTGCTTCTTTGTTAAAGAAGTAGAGCTTCATTTGGATAAACCCAAAAATTGGTTTAGAAATTCTTTTGGGTTTAATTTGACCACTTGACTCATCGAAGCTTAAAAATTCTTGATATTCTTCGTTAGTTTGATCGTCAATTCCAAACTTTATTTCAGCTATATGGGATGCCAAATTAATCGCAACTGACCGCACTTCTAAGTTTTTGAAACCTTTGTGCTGGTCGGAATTTATAAAGGTTTGAAAAGGGGTCTTTTTGCCGTAAAATGGCGATACGAATTTTGATAATTCCTTATTGAGGTGCTCCAAGTCTTTATCCGTCCATTCATCACGAACACCACTCATAATTAGGCTGGTACCCTGAGTGCTCAAATGACTGGTTTCCTCAAACCAATAATTATTTTCAACATCTGTAAAAAGAAGTATTTCTTCTCTGATATTTTTTAGACTTATAGGGACTAGTCCTGATTCTTGATTATTTTCCTCTTCAATTTTTTCTGGAAGTTCGGTAGGTTTAAACTTACTTTCATTAGTTTTCTGCTCATAAGCAGCCCAATCAATCTCTACGAAAAGCCAGAAGTCATGTCCTTCCTTCTTGGTCTTTATCAAGAGTTTACGTCCAAGTTTGTCAGTGGCAAATCGACCAATTCCTTTTTCTCCCACATACCTGCGTCGGAAAGGTTCTGGGGAAAAGTGCTCTGCCCGCTTGCTATCAGTACCCACTACCATCCATTTGTCGCGTATGTCTTCGAAGGTCATGCCCAAGCCGTCGTCTCTAACTATAATTTTGTCATCCTCAAATTCAACATAAACCTCCTTTGCATTTGCATCGTAGCAATTCTTCACCAACTCGTACACAGCTGTGATCCTGTCTGAGATAAGTTCTCGACCGATGAGTCGAAGCACGTTGATATCAAATCGCCACTTGAGCGTCGAAGTATTGGAGGATCGCATCTGTACAGAAGAAGGTTAAAGGTGGCGTTTGAAATGCTCAATGATGGAGAGGCCAATTACTTCCCCCAAGCGCACCGGAACAGCGTTGCCGATGTATCGTCCAATTTTAGTGAAATGTATTGGTTCGTCCGGCGCAACGAATTGGTAATCACATGGGAAGGTTTGGAGCAAAGCCCCCTCCCGAAGCGAAATCGCACGATCCTGTTCTGGATGTCCAAAACGACCTGTCCCAAAATTGTAAAACTGGGTAGTAATAGTGGGAGAAGGTTTATCCCATGACATACGACCATACACGGACTTATAAGATTGCCCTGATTCTGTTCGATGACAAGGCGTTCGCAGTTCCTCCTCCCAATCCAACCATGTACCATTTGGAACTGATTGTTTTATTCGAGCAAGCATAGTGTCATTCATAGTGGGCGCACGATGCAATGGGTCGCTAGTACATACTTCCCCAGCCTTTATTTTGGGAAGGTTGCCAATTTCGTCGTAGGTGGTTCTATGGGGAATATGTGTTGGTTCAATTAGGCAGGGTTTTGCAAGTTTTGAGGCTAAAAGAATCAACCGCCTACGTTTCTGGGGGATTCCATAATCTGGGCAATCAACGATTTGATAATTTACGAAGTAGCCCAACCTCTCTAAGGTTGCAACAAAAGTGCGAAACACACCCTGATTTCGCAGGTTTGTTACATTTTCCATTGAAACAAAATCAGGGCACGTTTCCTCAACTAGTCTGCCAAAAGCATCAAGCAGATTCCAACGTTCATCTTCTTCTTGTTTTTCCCGACTCTTGTTTGTATGTGTTGAAAAGGGTTGACAAGGCGCACAACCAACCAAAATTTTTAAGCTGTCGGCAGGGTAGAGGGCAGAAATCTCGTCGCCACTCAAATCCGAAACACTGCGTCCATAGAATTTTACTGAATTGTTGTGCTCATATCCGTGTCGGCACGACTTGTCAATGTCGTATCCTGCTACTACTTGAATACCGGCTTTTTGCAACCCACAGGTCAGCGCCCCAATCCCACAGAATAGGTCAACCGCATAAATTATTTTAGAAACGCCTTTTTCTGATTTCAAATTGGACATAGAGTTTTCAAAAACTGTGCAAATATCAAGCAAGTTTTTGGCTTTTACTTAGATTTCATCCCCTATTACCTTCTGTCCGAGACGCAAAGAACGCTCAAATTCCCAATGCCGCAAAAACCGGATAGTGATCCGAAAAATCCCCGTCATGAGAAGTACGGCAGGAGAACGTGGTGATACTCTTTTCTGTCAAAATGTAGTCAATGCGAAGCAGCGGCATTGCGCCCCCAAAAGTTGTGCCCAGTCCCAGTGCTTTTTGCCGGAAAGTGTCGTGGAATCCTTGTGAGAGCAAAGAATAAACGTAGGAATTGGGCGTGTCGTTGAAGTCGCCGCAAATGATAACGGGAAGTTTGCAGGCGGCAATATGTTCCCGCAATTTTTGCGCCTGCTCTGCCCGAAGGCTGGTTGCAGAACCTACCCTGCCCAATACAAAACCGATATCCTGCCAGGTTTCTTCTTCGTCCAGATCCCCTTTTTGGATCACTTTGGCGGTTGTTTTCGTTACTCTATTGGATTGAAGATGAACGTTGTAGACGCGAACGCGTTTATTTTCACTCACTTGAATATCCGCCCAAAGCGTGGAATTGGAAGTGTTTTCATACGGCACATTTCCGCCAGCAATGATGGGAAACCGGCTGAGAATGACCGTGCCTTTTTTGAGGTTGAACATATGCGGATAAGCCATTTTCTCTGCTAAAAGGTGGTAGAATTTGCCGCTTGTTTCCTGCGTGCAAAGGATGTCCGGGAACCCGTTTTCCTGCAAAAAACTGGTGTAGGCGGCGGCGCGTTTTTCACGCCAGGCCTCGGTGACTTCGCGCCCTAGGTAAATCCCGCCCAAATTGTGCGTTGCCACCGTCACGGCATTTTCCGGTACGGTGTCTTTGCCAAAATCGAAGCCAATGAAGCCCGTGATGTGTTGCCAGCCAAAAGCCAGAATGGCAAGGTGGTAAAGGGCAAAGCGGTTGCCGTGCCATGCCCATACACTCAGTAAAAATAGGTTTGCCAACAGCAGCCAGGGAAATGCGGTGCCAAAAAAGGACAACCATGAAAACCTGGCCGGATTAACAAACGGACAGACATACGACAGCACCGTGCAGCAGATGACTACCGCACTCAGCACCCGGACTAAATATTTTAGCATTGACTTCATTGGTTTTACCCCGGAACTCCGTTCCGGGAGTTTTATGCTAACACCCCGGAACGGAGTTCCGGGGTACTTCCTCGTTAAGAAAAGTCTAAACCTACTTGTACCCTGTTCCTAAACGGCTTGCTTCACGTTTAAAGCAGCGAACTTTGCAACATTACCTCCTTTTCATTCTAACACACTGATGATCATGTTCAAAAAATCACTCGTTCTTATTGCCGCGCTCTTTGTTTCTCAATTTGCTCAGGCGCAGTTTGGCAAAATCCTGGACAAAGCAAAAGACAAAGTCGGCTTTGATGTTCCCCTCAGCCAGGAAGAAGCCGGCAACGGCCTCAAAGAAGCCCTCAATAACGGCATCGGTGAAGCGGTAGATTTCCTCTCGGCCAAAGACGGCTATTTCAAATCACCCTACAAGATACTGCTTCCGGAAGAAGCCCAGAAGGTTGTGACCAAACTCAAAGCAGTGCCCGGCTTTTCAAATGTTGAAGCGGATCTGACAGAACGTATGAATCGGGCCGCCGAAGACGCTGCGACCAAAGCCAAACCCATTTTTGTTAATGCCATCAAAAAACTCACTTTCCAGGATGCCATGAATATTCTGATGGGCAATCCTGACGCAGCTACCCGCTATCTGGAAAAAACCACTTTCGATCCACTCTACGCTGAATTCAAACCGATCATTCAAGCCTCTCTGGACAAGGTAAACGCCCGCGAATACTGGAAGTCTTCCGTGACGGCTTACAACAAGATCCCCCTCGTAACGAAAACCAACCCCGAACTGGACGACCATGTTACCAAAATGGCGCTCAAAGGCATGTTTACGCTCGTTCAAAAGAAAGAACAGGGCATTCGTTCCGATGTGGGACTTCGAAATTCTGAGTTGCTGAGAAAGGTTTTTGCGAAGCAGGATAAGAAATAGACGTTGGATATTGGACGTTGGACTAGATCCGGCGTTGCCTGAAGTGACACTTTTTTGAAAAGTGTCACTTCTTTTTTTGCCCCAAATCTCGCCGTCCAAGGTCTAATGTCTAACATCCAATGTCAAACGTCCTTACAGCTCAAAATTAGGCTCCAAAAGACTCGCGTCTTCTGCGTAGAATTTGTTGATATAATGTACCGCTTCTTCGGGGTCGTCAGTAAGCAGAAACAGATCAAGGTCTTCTGCATTGATATTGTGGTGGCGCTGGAGCATAATTTCCACGATCCAGTGCTTCAGCCCTTCCCAGAACTCTACCCCCATAAGTACGATCGGAAAGCGTTGAATTCTATTGGTTTGAATCAACGTGAGCACTTCAAACAATTCATCCAGGGTACCAAAGCCGCCGGGCATAGCCACGAATGCCTGTGCATATTTGACGAACATTACCTTCCGAACAAAGAAATAGCGGTGTTTAAGGTTGTGATCGGCTGCGATGAAAGCATTATGGTGTTGCTCAAAAGGCAGATCAATGTTGAGACCGATCGATGTGCCGCCTTTCATCCAGGCGCCTTTGTTGCCCGCCTCCATGATGCCAGGACCGCCGCCAGTGATGACCCCGTAACCTTCTTCTACGAGCCTGGAGGCCATTCTCACCGCCAATTCGTAATAAACAGTACCAGGTTTGGTACGGGCTGAACCGAAAATGGACACACAAGGCCCAACCTTGTTAAGCACTTCAAATCCGTCCACGAATTCAGCCATGACCTTGAACATGGTCCAGGCATTTTCGCCTCGCTTTTTGGACCATTCTTTTCGTTTCCGGGCAGGACTGATCTTATGATCCAGGTGTTCTTTTGCGTCTTTTTCCATAATATTTTGATAATGTGGTCAATGTGGCAAATGTGATAATGTGATAATGTGATAATGTGATAATGTGTTTAATGTAGTAAATGTGAGTATTCCGGCGTTGACACATTTACCACATTATCACATTATCACATTTGCCACATTAATCGATTACTTCCACCGTCCAGGCCTCGGCTTTTTCGGCAAAAAGGGCTTTGGTCTTGGCCCAGGTGTCGGCAAAAAGTTCGGAAGCCCTGTAGGCCTCCAGCGCAGCCTCGTTGTCCCAGATACTGAGGGTGAAAAGGACATTTGGGCGACTTTTGTGTTGCAGCAATTCCATGTGCTGACAACCCTCGAATGCACGGATTCGCGCTTTACTGTGTTCAAAAACTTCCGCTACAAAGGTTTGAACCGCCTCTTCCCGGAAGGTCATTTTTACGATGCGTTTGATCATTTATTGGATGTTGGACTTTAGGACGTTGGACTGTTGGACATTAGACTAATGGAAGTTAAAACTTAATGATGGACTGCAGACGTTAGACATTGGATTTTCGGACGTTGGACTTGACGTAAAATACATTGAATTTATTAAAGTAGAATATCTGGACATCGAGCGCCTTGGTCCATGGTCCAAAAGTCCAACGTCTAACGTCCAAAAGTCCAACGTCTAACGTCCTAAAGTCCAAACGTCCAGTATCACTGCTCCGCATACCGCCTTTTCCTCAGCCAATTGAAAAGCCAGCCGAAAGCGCCGAGGAATAAGAGGGGCAGGGCCAGATTTAAGCCGCGCCAAAAGTTTTGCTCCTCCTTGGCCCGCACGGTGTCGAGCAGACGAAGTTTAACCTCTTTGGAACGAGCCTCGATGACCCCGCTTGGCTCTATGAGGTATTCTATTGCGTTAATAATGAAGTCTTTGTTGGCATAGGTCACATTTTCAAACCGGTTGAAACCTAGGGGCAGGGTTTGTTTCTTTTCTACATCCCGGATAAAATTTGCGGCCACGTCGCCATCGCTGATCACAATCATTCGCGTGGGAACGCTGGCGGCTTTGAATTCCATTCCGAGCTGTTTCATACCGTTCAGCAGATCTTCTGAGACACGGTTTTCAAACGCAGAGGGGAATGTACCTTCGAGCAACACCGCAAGATTTTGAGCGCCTTTGTCAAACTTGCCTGGATCCGGGTCGTATTTCAGGATCTCAAAATTCAGTTCCACCGGATTGAATTGCATGCGACTGTATTGGCTGCTGCGCATCAAAACCGTTTTTTTAAGGGCCGTTTTGGTACGCAGTGTGTCCATGCTGGATGCGAACCTGAATTCCACCCGATCCAGGGTTTTTACAATAGGGTGTTTGCCCTCTGGCTGAGACGCGATGTGATAATACCAGTCGAAAAGCTGGTATTGCGGCTGGTTTCCCACCTGTCCTATCTGGAGTGGTATTTTGGTACACTGGAGGTCCAGTACAACATCGGAGTTGAGCCGCACCCCATATTTAAACAGGATATCCTCCAATTTCAGGTCGTAGGGCGTAGAAATAAATTTCCCGCCCATGCTCAGGCTGTCAAGACTGGCATCCATCTGATCGAGCATCCAAAGAATGCGGCCGCCATTCATGGCGTATTGATCCAACTTGAACTTGTCTTTTTCGGAAAAAGCGCTGCGCGGCTTGGCTACCACTAGCAATGCGCAATCCTCGGGTTTGAGTTGCACCACTGAATCCAGTGTGATGCGGTCGGTATCATAAAATTGCCGCAAACCGCGCTCCAGATCGACGGTTTGAAGGTCGTTGAGTTCGCCATGGTCCCGGGTAAAAAGAATGATCGGACGGGTTGGCGTTTTGAGTTTTTTGATGACGTTGGCAAATTTATATTCCAGCAGTGCCACCGAATTGTTGATCACCTCATCCGGGGAAAGGGAGGGCGAGTTGTTTTCCAACAGTTTCACCACCATCTGGCGGCCATTGTAGTGAAATATCGCAACAGGGTAGATCAGTTGCTGTGAGCTCTCTCCCAGATCGGCCACACGAAGATTGAAGGGCATGATACCATCGTCGGCCAATGCTTTGCGGCGTTCATTTACTTCTTCCACGGTGCCTACAGAAGGGTTTTCAAACTGATAATCAAGGTATCCGCTCTCGGAACGAAAATCATCGAGCATTTCCTTCGTGGCTGTTTGAAGGCGTTTGAACCCTGCAGGAAAATCGCCGTCCAGCAGCACGCGCACGTACACACGGTCCTTCAGCTCGCGCAACAGCAGCTTCGTGGGCTTGGTGAGCGTGAAACGTTTCTCCTCCGTGAGGTCGAGATAGCCATAAAACGAGTTGGCTAATATGTTGGCAAACAACAAGATACCTGCGAACAGGCCAAATTGTAGGAGTGCTTGGGTACGTCTGGAACGGGACATGTTGTGGATCGCGGTTTTTTGCCGGGCTGCAAAAGTACGGCACTCTGCATATACTGTCCATACCATCGCTTTACCTTTCCCGTTCATTACAACGAAACAGCCATCACCCATGTATCAAAAAACAGTAACCTTCGACAACTCCGAGCTGCTCCTGATCGAGTATTATCTTTATCAGGGCACAAAATCAGATGCGCCCGAATCTGCGCGCAAGCAATTTAGTGACCCAAATGCTCCGCTTGATAGCGACTTGTAGGCATGACTTCACATTCCCCCCTCCCCCGACTATTTCCGGGGTTTTTCTTTTTAAGTCTTGCCTTGTTATCCTATTTGTTGAATTTCAACGGACTGTATGGCCAGGATGCTCACGAGTATCTGCGCCAGAGCCGGGTAATCTTTGACCGCTTGCAAGGCTTGCCCATTCCTCCTTTGAGCATTGGCGATGCAGAATTTGCCGGCGTTTATCCGCTCTTTGGGGCGCTATTTCGGTTTTTGACCGGCGATTCCGTGCTGGCACTGCAAATGGTATCCTGGTTGGCAGCGGCCATGGGACTTTTGGTTTTTGAGCGTTTGTTGGCCTTACTGGCCCCGGGTGCCCGGACCGATAGCCGTTGGGCCTTTGCAGGACTTGGGCTGGTGTTCGCCCCCATGTTTTTCCGTGCGGGTATGACCAGTATGAGCGATGGGCTGGGCCTGGTGTTTGCGTTGGCAACTTTTCTCTTCGGACTTCGTGCTTTTGAAAACCGCCGGGGTAAAGATGCCGTCTGGACGGTGGCGTTCGCAGCCCTGGCCCTCAGCACGCGTTACTCACTTGCAGCGCTGCTGCTCCCTTTGGTGATCGCGCTTACCTATTATATTGTATCAAAAAAGAGATGGCTATTGCTCCTGGCCACAATTTGTGTGGGCCTTGCAGCGCTGGCGCCGCATTTCTGGCTAAAGACCGGAGGCACTGAAAATCCGCTTGGGCATTCCAGTCTGGCACAGTGGTCGGCGGTCAATTTCTTTAAAAGCAGTTTTGTGAGCAGTAATGGTGGCATTTCGCACTATTTGCTGCCAAATTTTTTGTTCCTGCTTTTCCCTTTGGCACACCCGGGGTTTTGTCTCGTGCTGCCAGGCCTGTTTTTCCTTTTTAAAAAGACAGACCTCGTGCTCCCTGCAAAAAGGATCCTGCTGGGCAGCATCGCGGTGTACCTGATCCTGCTTGGTGGAATGCCGCAACAGAATCTGCGCCACCTCCTTCCTGCCTACGTACTTTTATTGCCGGTGCTTTTTCCGGCATGGGATCGGCTCTATTGTTACGGATTTCTGTTTTTCCGCCGACTTACCAGGGGTGTTTTGATCACAGCCCTTTCCCTGCAGATCCTATCCTCTAGCTATTATTTACTGCCCTGCCTATCCCGCAATCGATTGGAAACTGGAGTGGCCAAAGAACTGAAAGCAGTTCTGCCCCCGGATGCCACCGTTTATGCCTTCGACCTTGATGTAGCGTTGCGCAGTTACCTTCCCGGGGTTCAATTCCAAAACCTTTGGGAACGCCGCTATCCGGAATTCCAGAAAGGGAGCTTTGTACTCTTCAACGAATCCTTGCGCGCCCAATGGCAAGGCCAGAATCCGATCCTGAACTGGGATCACTTGAAAGAAAACTACTCGCTCGAATTGAGGAAGGAATTGCCCAAAGGGTGGCAGCTATGGGAGATCCGTAATTGATATTCACTACAAGTTCTTTGTTATGCC
>JAUSMG010000441.1 GCA_030645295.1 Saprospiraceae bacterium
ATACTGTATAAAATTCTGAAGGTTTTTTCGGTCAATGATTCCGAAAGGTAGTGTTTTGGTCCATAAGATTGCTTCTTTGGGCAGGAATGTTTTGGCAAGGATTGGACAAATGAGTTGGGTTGGAAAATTTCCCAGGTCCTATAAGGTTTTCGGAAACCTTATAGGGCTCCATTTTAGGAAAAAAAAAGGTCCCGCCAGAAAAAAATCCCCGCTGAACGCGACGCTCAACAGGGACTTTAATGAACTCTATTTATTTGTGTATTATGCCAAATCTCCGTCAGAATGTATGACCAGAATCGGTATATTGCTGGTAGACAGTACTTCATTGGTAACGCTTTTGTGCAGGATATTATCCCAAAAGGCGCGATGATGCGTCACGAATACCAGCAGTTCGATCCGATGGTAAAAAGCATATTCATAAATTGCCCCGACGATGTCATCGCTCACCATTTTGCTGAAAATGAATGGTTTGTTGTACCCGGATGCTTCGAAACTGTGCTCAAAGCGTTCCCGCTGGGCGTCCAGGTCTTTTTCGCCCCCTGGCCCCACGTGTACAAAGTGAATCTGCGCATCAAAGCGCTCCGCGAATGAAACAGTTTGCTGCACCGACAATTCGTTGAGCGAGTCAAAATCACTGGCATACAGTACATTATCAAAACCCCTGAATTCGGCTTCCTTTGAGACAAACATTACCGGACAATGGGCACTTCTGGATACTTCGATGCTGACCGAGCCAAAAAGCCTTTTGCCCAGTCCACCACGGCCGGTCGCACCCAGCACCAGCAAATCCGTGTGCCGCGAGTATTCGGTCAGTGCAACATCCGGTGCGCCATAAATGACCTTTGAGGCGATGTGAGGATGCTTGTTTTTATCCTCAGAGAGTCCGCCAGGCTCACCGTCAAATCGGCCCGGGGGCGTATATTTAACCCCTAATGCGCCCATTGTACCCGTTATGAAGGTATCCAGTTCGGACTGCATGGTTTTGGTATAGCTCGACAAGAAACCGGATGCAGAAGGCACTGTGCCCTCAAAAATACTGTCCATCGCATACACTATCTCCAAATTGCAGTCCATTTTATGCGCAATCTTCCATGCAAACCCAAGCGCATTTGCTGAAACCTCACTCATGTCAACTCCCACGCTCAAAGTGTGGAGTTGAAACAATTTGCTTTGGAAAAGATCTTTGTTTTTCATAAGTCGGGCGATTTCAGTGACGCTTGGAACCTCCCCCTGCAAAACAATCTTCCCCTCAATCATTAGTGTCGGCAAGGCGCGGATTCCATTCGCTTCGATGGCTAAAGGATCTGCTATTTCCAGCACTTTAGCATCCGTTTTGCTGGATTCCAGTGCCAGGCGAACCCGCTCCGCTAACAATCGTGACGAAGCATTGTGCGCACCGAAAATCTTGATGTGAATTTTTCCACATCCCTGACAGTGACCAGTGCAAGCTTCTATGTTGGCCGGAACAATGGTTGCAATTGGTTTCATGGTTATTCCTTATTTTCATAGACCAGACTTGAGTCAGCAGGTACCTGCTTCGACAAAGCGGACATGATATCATAGGGTGTCAAAATACCCACCAACTCGCCATCTTCCACTACTGGCAGTGCATGGAAACGGTTGATCAGGAAAATTTCCAGTGCCACGTTGATTCGATCATCGGGCGCAACCTTGCCAAGCCGTTTAACCATGATTTCTTTTACCTGTGTGCGCTCCAGGCGTAATTCATTGACGTATTTGTCCTCTTCGTAATGCGAGGCGCCACCCATGAAATATTCGAAATCGGAGCGACTGACGATCCCCACGATCTCCCGAAAATGTACTACAGGGATATGGTGAAACTTGTGTGCGTCAAAAATCTCTTTGACTTTCGTGAGGTTTTCTTCCGGAGCAACCGTGATCAAATGTTTGTGATCGGTCATCAGGGAGGATATAGGTGCGAAAATGTTCATGATCAGAATAGTGATTAATTTTACGTTGAATGTTGACACAAAGATGCCCCTTCCACCAATTTTGAGAGGATGACGCTGGTTAGTGAATCTATTGATTGAAATCAGTATGTAGAATGAGTAAGGTTTCTAACTTTGCTTTCAAATGAAACGAATCCTTGTAATCGAAGACAATTCGGATGTCCGCGAGAACCTCGCCGAGATCCTAATCCTTAGTGGCTATGAAGCACTTCTTGCTGAAAATGGTAAAGTCGGAGCAACCAAAGCACAGGAGGAAGTGCCCGACCTTATTTTGTGCGACATTATGATGCCCGAACTGGACGGCTACGGTGTATTGCATATCCTCAGCCGTCAGGCTACTACCGCTGACATCCCGTTCATCTTTCTCACGGCTAAAGCCGAAAAGGAGGATTTTCGCAGGGGCATGTCTTTGGGTGCGGATGACTACATTACCAAGCCGTTTGACGATGTGGTGCTGCTTCAAACCATCGAAAACCGTTTGAAAAAAAGCGAACGGCTAAAAGCTGCGTCCGAGCACTCCAACAATTCGCTCGAACGCTTTATCGATGAAGCCCGCGCGATGGAAGCCATCAAACATCTTTCTGAAAACCGGGAGGTGCGCCACTACAAGAAAAAAGACATTATATTTCGCGAAGGCGAACACCCGCGCTGGCTTTTCTTTGTGGAAAGTGGCAAAGTCAAGGTTTTCAAAACCAGTGAGGACGGCCGTGAACTCATTGTGAAAGTGGCCCAACAAGGCGACTTTTTGGGATTCCTCGCCCTTTTTAAAGAAGATGCCTACCCGGAAAGCGCCGCCGCACTGGAAGATTGCAGCATCAAACTCGTGCCCAAGCAGGATTTTGCGGCACTGGTCTTTGGCAATCGCGACGTGAACGCCCGCTTTATCAAAATGCTTGCCGGCCACATCGCTGAACGGGAACAACAACTCATCGAACTGGCCTATAACTCCGTGCGCAAGCGCGTAGCCACCGCGCTGACGCACCTCTGCGACCAAAGTGGCCCGGTCATTCAACTCCTTCGGGAAGACCTTGCCGCATTGGCGGGTACCGCCAAGGAAACACTCATCCGTACCCTCACCGATTTCAAAAACGAAAGTATGGTGGACATTAAAGATGGCGTGGTGACCGTGCTGAAACTGGAGAAATTAAGGGAGATGCCGAATTAGTATATGATGAACAAGGACTTTCAGGTCACCAAGGCCTCCGGACAAACGGAATTATTCGACGAGCAAAAGTTGCGCCGCTCTCTACGCCGTACCGGTGCAGATGAGATCGTGATCGATCAGATAGTACAAGAACTGGCAGGGCAATGGTATGAAGGCATCAGTACCAAGTCCATATTCAAACGGGCATTCAAGATATTGAAAAGACGGCAACGACCCGCTGCGGCCCGTTACACCTTGAAACAAGCCATGTTCGATTTTGGCCCCTCCGGATTTCCATTTGAAGATTTTATCGCGGAGGTCCTAAA
>JAUSMG010000446.1 GCA_030645295.1 Saprospiraceae bacterium
AATCGTAAATCGTAAATCAATTTCGATCCACCACAAATTTTAGCCAAACGGACTGATTACCCGATCGCATTTCGATAAAATAGAAACCGGGTGATGTCGGAGCTACGGTAGAAAAATGCTGTTTTTCAGAAAGCAATACACTTCCCGATGACAATGTACGACCGTAAGTGTCCCGCATGATCCACTCTATTTTTGGATGTGTTAACTCAAAGATTTGAATATCCAGGGGACTGCCAGGACTGGCAGGGTTGGGCGAAAGCACTGGTCTATATGCTCCAGCTTGCGGCGTTGTGCTGCTGCTGGTGAAGCAGGGGTCCTGTGCTTCGTAAGCGCCGATATCAACGGTATCGAAGCGGATACGGGGGTTACCGTCCAGGTCGGTGAGGATGCCGAGGGTATCTACAATGATGTTGTTGCCCGCGTTAACGGCCGGAGAACATTTTTGAAGACGGAAGTTGTTGTTGGTTGTATCGACAAAATAAGGAGTTGCGTTAAAAACGGTATTTGATCCAAAAGCAGCGTCGTTGGGAGTCATATTGTCATCCAAACTTAAAAAGGAATAGTCAATATGATAGCCATCCAAAGATGTGCCTGTAATATTGTTATCTGAAAACATTTTATCAAAAGTAGCATCGTCCTCAAAAATGGAGTTGGTGATGTAACATTCTATTGATCCGTCTACCCCAAGTGGCACTCTTGTTTTATCAATAACATATTTTCCATTTTGGTAAAAAGTACAGTTCGTAATGCGATGGGTTGCCTTTGCATTTTCCGGAGAAAAAAAACCTAGGGCAGATTCGTTGTTTGCGAAAAGGCAGTTGGAGAATTTGCTATCGGTGGTTAATCCCCCCATATAAACCGCATACCTTGAACCATTCGGATTAGGCGGCATTCCAACGTTATTACTAAATATGCAATGATCCAGATCAATAGTTATTTGCTTTCCGCTAACCAATAAGGCAGTACCATAGGAGCCTGAACGGTTGTTAAGGAAGTTACAATCAAAGAATTTAGCAAAAATCTTACTTTCTGACTCGCCACTCAACAAAATTGCCCCCCCCTGACCATTCGATTTGTTACCCCCAAAGTCACAATTAAGAATTTCTATCCAAAAGGGATTGTCAGAGTTTAAATAATAATTTGTATAAATTGCAGTACCTATTCCGGCGTAATTATCGTTAAATTCACACGCTTCAACAATTAATTTGCCTTCTTCAAAATAGTTATAAAAAACAGCTCCTCCCCAAGAAAACCTAGATGTATCTTTTTCGAATGCGCAGTTCCTAATAATACTTGTATTCTCGGTTAATGTAAAAAAAAGCCCCCCCCCGCTATCATAAAAAGCGGAGTTTTTCAAAAACGAACAATGTTCAATCACAAATGGCTTCTCTATTATTGCCGGTCCACTTTTATAAATCCCGCCTCCAGACTGTTGTGCCCTATTTGAAATAAACTGGCAGTTTCGAATAATTGGGTTTACATAATAGTTCCCTATTTCCCAATAGCAATGGATAGCCCCTCCAATCAATGCATAATTCTCTTCAAAACGGCAATTTTGAATAATGGGGCAAGTGTTGTATATATCTGAGGATGGTTCTAAAAGGAGCCCTCCGCCCCATTCAGTAGAAGATAGGGGGCTATTGCCATTTGCTACACCTTTTGTTATCGTAAACCCGTCTACAATTGTTGTGCTATCAAGGGCTGTGCCATACAGCACATGATAAGAGTTGTCTGCGCCTTGTGGGTTTCCGATATTCCCGGAAAGAATTGTTGGGTTGACTTCGAAATCGCGTTCTGCCAACGCAGTTTCTGTTCCAGCAAAACCGCCGTACATTCTCACTCCTTGCATTAGCACTAAACTGATAGTACGATCTAATGTATTCGTGGGGTAATAGGTGCCTTCGGCAACCCAGATCTCATCGCCGTCATTGGCTGTTGACAATGCTTGTTGTAGGTCAGTGAAAGCGTCGGTCCAAGAGAGGCCATTTTGCAAGCCTCCTTGCACGTTTTGGTTTACGTAAATCGTAGTTTGGGCAGAAATGCAGAGACTTTGGATCAAAATTAAAAGCGTAAGGATTTTTCTCATGAATGGGAAATAGATGAAGGATAATTAAAGTTAATATGCAACAATTTTTAAAGCTTTCTTATCCGCTAATATAGGTAAAAAAAGTAAAAGCCGCCATTCTGAATCCAGAATGGCGGCTTTAATTACTTATCCAAAATCGAACGTCAATTATCCCCAGGATTTACTTCACCTTCCGACTCCAATGCCAAAGGTTTTTTGCCATCGCCCAGTGCTTTGGGTTCACCTGCAAACGTAATTACCAAACCATCTTTGGCTTCGTTGAGGGCTGCCACCAAAGAAGATCCTTCAGCGGGATTCTCGTTCAGAATAAACTCAGCAAGCGGATCTTCCACATATTTCTGAATGGCACGGTGGAGCGGACGAGCGCCGTACTGTGGGTCGTAACCCTTTTCCGCCACAAAATCCTTGCCTTCTTCGCTGAGCGCCAGCGTGAATTTCATATTGTTCAGTCGCTGCGTAAGACTTGCAAGCGCGTTGTCAATAATTTTGAAGATCTCCGGTTTACCCAGTGAATTGAACACCATTACATCATCGATCCGGTTGAGGAATTCAGGCGAGAAAGTTTTTTTCAACGCGTTCTGAATCACCACTTTAGCATTGTCTTCCGCCGCATCCTGGCGGGCCTGGGTGGCAAATCCAACCCCCTGACCGAAGTCTTTGAGTTGGCGCACACCAATGTTGGAGGTCATAATGATGATCGTGTTCTTGAAGTCTACCCTGCGGCCCATACCATCGGTCAACTGACCGTCGTCCAGGACTTGAAGCAGGATGTTGAATACGTCTGGGTGTGCTTTTTCGATCTCGTCAAGCAGCACCACAGAATAAGGCTTGCGCCGTACTTTCTCCGTTAATTGCCCGCCTTCTTCGTAGCCGACATAGCCTGGAGGTGCGCCGATGAGGCGACTCACCGAGAATTTCTCCATGTATTCACTCATATCAATTCGAAGCAGATTATCCTCTGAATCAAAGAGATAGCGTGAAAGCGCACGAGCGAGTTCGGTCTTACCAACCCCGGTAGGACCTAAGAAAATGAAGGAACCAATGGGCTTCTTCGGGTCTTTCAGACCTACGCGGTTGCGCTGAATTGCCTTGGAAATTTTGAGGACACTCTCGTCCTGTCCGATCACCATTTTGCGCAGGTCATCGGCCATGGCTACAAGTTTTTTACTCTCGCTTTGGCCAACTTTCCGAACCGGTATACCGGTCATCATGGCCACGATTTCAGCAATTTCTTCTTCTCCAACGGGATAACGCGCTACTTTACTCTCCTCGTCCCACTGCGATTTGGCAAAATCCAATTGGCGGACCTGACGACTTTCGAGATCACGAAGATTGGCCGCGTCTTCGTAGTTCTGGTTTTTCACCGCATAGTTTTTGCGTTCGCGGATGGCCTCTATTTCTTTTTCCAGCTCTTCAATGTGTTGCGGGACCACGATGTTCTTCAGGTGTACCCGTGCACCGACTTCATCCAGCACGTCAATCGCCTTATCGGGAAGGAAACGATCCGTGATATACCGGTCACTCAAGCGCACACAAGACACAATGGCTTCGTCAGAATAGCTGACGTTGTGGAACTCCTCGTATTTGGATTGGATATTGCGGAGGATGTGAATGGTCTCTTCCTGGGAAGGTGGCTCTACCAGTACTTTCTGGAATCGACGATCCAAGGCGCCGTCTTTTTCAATGTATTGGCGATACTCATCGAGCGTGCTGGCGCCAATGCATTGGAGTTCGCCGCGCGCTAAGGCTGGTTTAAAAATATTGGATGCATCGAGACTTCCTGATGCACCCCCTGCACCAACCATGGTGTGGATCTCGTCAATAAAGAGAATGACGTCGCGGTTTTTCTCCAACTCGACCATGATGGCCTTAATGCGCTCCTCAAACTGTCCACGGTATTTGGTACCAGCCACCAGAGCGGCTAAGTCCAACATAACAAGACGTTTGTTGTGCAGCGTACGGCTCACTTTTTTCTGCATAATGCGAAGGGCCAGGCCTTCCACAATGGCCGTTTTACCAACACCAGGTTCCCCAATGAGTACCGGGTTGTTCTTTTTACGTCGGCTGAGGATCTGGCTTACGCGCTCAATTTCGCGTTCACGGCCAATGATGGGGTCGAGTTTGCCTTCTTCGGCAAGTTTGGTAAAGTCCCGGCCAAAATTATCGAGCACGGGTGTGCGGCTTTTTTCCTGACGTTTTTGAGAAGGGGACTGGTATGTACCGCGCTCTTCATCAAAATCGCCCTCGGACTGGGCCGAAATTTTGGGTTGTGCGAGGTCTTGCTCCGAACGCACATACTCCAGTTCTTTTTTGAAAGAATCGTAGTCCACGTCGAATTCATTTAAAAGTTTAGTGCTGCCAATGTCTGCGTATTTCAACATCGCGAGCATGAGGTGTTCCGGGTGCACCTCTTCCGTTTTGGTCATTTTGGCCTCTACAAAGGTGGCTTTAAGTACGCGTTGAACCTGCGTAGTCATAGCACATTCGCCCACATAGAGGTTTTCGGCAGGAGGATAGTTGGAATATCTGGGGATGGAGCGCTCAATGCGTTTTTTGAGGTCGTTCACATCCACCAAAAGAGAGTCGAGCACACGAACGGGTAAACTGTCGCGTTCGGCGATGATGCCCAGAAGCAAATGCTCGGTGCCAACATAATCATGCCCCAACCGACGTGCTTCCTGTCCGCTCTGGTTGATGATTTGCTTGACGACTGGCGAAAATTTATTGTTCATATAAGATGTGTTCTGTTATGTTCACGCTAAG
>JAUSMG010000449.1 GCA_030645295.1 Saprospiraceae bacterium
AGGAAGATGGACTCACGGGCGTTCCCACCGGTTTTACTGACCTGGATCGGATAACCTCGGGTTGGCAGCCTTCGGACCTGATCATTGTGGCAGCGCGGCCGGGCATGGGTAAGTGCCTCGCCACAGGAACCAAGGTGCTGAAGTTCAACGGAGATCTTTGTAAGGTGGAGGATTTGAATCCCGGCGATCTGCTTATGGGTGACGACTCCACCCCGCGAACCATACTTTCCACCACTACAGGCCGGGAAATGATGTATTGGGTACGCCAAAATAAGGGCATTGATTACCGGGTGAATGAAAGCCATATCCTCTCCTTGAAACGCAGCAGAACGAAATGGAGACATCAAAATGGAGATGTGCTAAACATTAGCGTAAAAGAATATCTACAACAATCGGATAAGTTCAGGACCAATTACAAGGGTTACAAAACTTCGGTCGAGTTTGCCGAAAAGCCGCTCCCGGTGCATCCCTATTTCCTGGGACTCTGGCTGGGGGATGGCACTGCTGAAAGTAGCAATATTTCCACCACCGATGAAGAAGTGGTGTCCTATTTAGAATCCTACTCAAAGGAATTGGGCTTGAGCTTGAACAGGCAGAAGCAAGCCCTCGGGAAATGCCCTATTTACTGCATAGCAAATGATCGTCAACACGCGATGGGCTATTCGCTGCACGGTATGTTGCGCGAGTTGGGGGTGCTGAGCAATAAACACATCCCCCAGGATTATCTGATCAATTCTACTTCCAGACGCCTCGAACTCCTGGCGGGTTTGATTGACAGCGACGGGCATTATCTGGTTCAGTCCAATGGTTTTGAAATTGCGCAAAAGAGCGAAACACTGGCCCGTGGTATCAAATTTTTATGCGATTCCCTGGGTTTTCGCACTTCTTTGACAGAAAAGAAAGCACAAATTGCGTCGATTGGATTTGAAACAATGGTATGGCGTTTGCGCATTTACGGCGATCTCGACAAAGTGCCCGTACGGATCGAACGCAAACAACCCAATCCATGGAAAAGTAAGATCAACTGGCAGGTCACAGGAATTCATGTAGAAGCCGATAAGGAAGATGATTATTATGGCTTTGAATTGGATGGAAATGGTCTTTTCCTTTTGGAGGATATGACCGTGACGCACAATACGTCCATGGTGCTCGCAGTAGCCCTCAACGCAGCCCTGGATTTCGGCAAAGGTGTGGCATTGTTCTCCCTTGAAATGGCATCAACACAGCTTGTGCAGCGTCTGATCTCTATGGAATCCGAGATCCCGGCCACCAAGTTCCGAAATGGCAAACTGGAAGATTACGAATGGCAAATGCTCCAAACGACTGTGGAGCGCCTCAATACAGTGCCAATTTTTATCGACGATACGCCAGCCATCAACATCTTCGAACTCCGCGCCAAATGCCGCAGGCTCAAGATGCAGCACGACATTCAGCTGGTCATTATTGACTACCTGCAATTGATGACCGGCTCTGCCGACAACAGCCGCGGCGGGAACCGCGAACAAGAGATCGGCAGCATCTCACGGGCCTTGAAGTCCCTGGCTAAAGAGTTGAACGTGCCCGTTATTGCGCTTTCGCAGCTTAGTCGCGCCGTTGAGGTACGGGGGGGAAGCAAAAGGCCGCAATTGAGTGATTTGAGAGAGTCTGGTTGCCTAACAGGGGATACACTTATTGTGGATGCCCAAACAGGCCGTCGTTTCACCATTCAACAAATTGCAGAACGTGCACACCAAAGCGCCTTCACATCGCTCGGTATGACCGAGGATCTAAAAGTGCATCCACAAAACTTGGTTAAGGCTTTTTATTCCGGACAAAAACAGGTGTTTGAAATCAAAACACATTCTGGGCGCAGCATCAAAGCCAGCACAAATCACCCGTTTTATAGATTGGACGGTTGGACTGCTTTGGAAAACTTAACGATAGGGGATCGGATTGCAATGCCGCGAAAAGTCAGTATTCGCAACCCCTCGAATCCACTGTCTAAAACGGAATTGACCCTCCTTGCTCATCTTTTAGGCGATGGATGCATCCTCCCAAAATCGCCATATCATTACACCAGTGCCGACAAAGCAAATATTGAGATAGTCAACGTCTGCGCAAAAGAACTTTTTGGCATCGAAGGCAGAATTGTACCACAAGAAAACTGGTGGCATACCTACCTGACCTCACCATATCATCTAACGCATGGGGTAAAACATCCTATAACAATTTGGTACGAAAAAATGGGTTTGGAGCGTGTTCGTTCCTATAAAAAACGGCTTCCAGATCAATTATTTGAAAGTGATGAGGAAAATATTGGCCATTTTCTCCATCATTTATGGGCTACTGACGGTAATATCAGTTGGAAATCCGCGCAAGAAGGCCGTAATCCTTCCCTTGCTATTTATTATAGCACAACCAGCGTTGTTTTGGCAGAACAGGTGCAGCACCTCTTACTTCGACTGGGGATACAATCAACCATTAGAATAATCCGCAAGGGCAACTATCGTCCGAGTTTCAATATTTGGATTGAAGGCAAAGATTGCCAAACGCTGTTCTTGACACAAGTTGGTTGTTACGGAGAACGGGGAGAAAAAATTCCTGCTATGCTATTGGTATTGGACGCTATTGAAGGAAACCCAAACAATGACACTATTCCGAAAGAAGCATGGCATGGCGTGATCCAAACAGCAAAGGAAGAAACCGGTATTTCATGGCGGGAGTTTTCAAAGAGCCTTGAAATGTCCTATGCTGGGAGCACGCTTTTCAAACACGGAATTTCAAGGGAAAGACTGAACCGAATTGAGCGATTTTTACCTGACGAACAAATTTCAAATCTGGTAAATTCAGATATTTACTGGGATAAAATCAAGTCCATTACACCCCTTGACATAGAAGATGTCTACGACGCTACTGTACTGGAAGTCCACAACTTTATAGCCAACGACTTCATCGTACACAACAGTATCGAGCAAGATGCCGACATCGTTTCCTTCATCTATCGACCAGAATATTATCAGATCCTGGAGGACGAGCAAGGCCAAAGCCTGAAAGGCGTTGCTGAATTTATCATTGCCAAGCACCGTAACGGCGCACTGGATACCGTAAAACTAAAGTTCACCGACACCTTTGCCAAGTTCAGCAATCTGGACGATCCTTCCTTTGCTGGTTTATCTGATCCGCTCAGTGGCCCATTCCATCCCAGTGTTATTTCCCGTCAATCGAGGATGAATGATGAGGATATTCCTTTTTGATTAAATGATGAATGATGAATGATGAATGATGAATGATGAATGATGAATGATGAATATGCGCCCAATTTAGTTTTCAATTGCTCTAAAGGAAGTAGCCTGGCAAGAAAAAACCCCGCTTAGCAGTGCCGAGCGGGGTTTTTTATGTTGCGTTGGTTAAAAAACCTTCGATTACTTTTCGATGGGTTTCTTTTCCGCATCGCGCATTCCCTGACGAATTTCGTCTTCTACTGAATTTTTTGCGCTGTTGAATTCGCGTATGCCGCGACCCAGACCACGCATAAGTTCAGGGATTTTTTGGCCCCCAAAAAGCAGAAGCACTACAAGGAAAATAAGCACGAGCTCCGAGCCGCCGAGGTTGCCTAGAAACAAAAGTGTAGCAGTCATAGTCGTTGAATTTTTTTGTGGAAAAATCGGGCACACTCGCCCTGAATGTCTTTGACCTAAAAGACTGCGCAAAGTTACATCTATCGTTTGGCAATTCGCGTGAACCACCCACAATTTAACCTAGGGGTCAATGATTCTAAGGCGGTAGCGGCCTTGCGGGAGAAAATTGAAGCAGAGAAGATATTGACGGAAAAGGAGTGGTTATTGAAGATGTTGGGGTGATTAGACATGCGGTCTTAAGAAATTCGCGCTATTTTTGAGGCTAAA
>JAUSMG010000001.1 GCA_030645295.1 Saprospiraceae bacterium
TGCTCTACCAGCTGAGCTACAGTGGCGAAAATCTATTAGCCTAAAAGGCTGTTTTTTGCTTTCAAACAACATCTTTTCGAGCGAAAAAAGCACCCCTCCCGAAAAGCGAATGCAAAGGTATATCTACTGGAGTAAATAGAAAAACAATTTTCAAAAATTTCCATAAAAAATAGGTGGACATTTGCCAACGCCCCCATAAACCTCCCCCAAACAGTATATTATGCCGCAAACTGACACCACCTTCGACTACTGCCTGGCCCACTCTTCCCAACTCAACGGCGTACTCCACGATCTGGAGCGCGAAACACACCTCCGAACCCTGTCTCCTCAAATGTTGAGCGGGGAATACCAGGGACAACTGCTCCGTTTCCTTAGTCTGATGCTGCGTCCAAGGCGCGTACTGGAGATCGGCGCCTTTACAGGCTATACCGCTATATGTATGGCAGAGGGTTTGGTCCAAGATGGCGCACTTCATACCATCGAAGCAAACGAGGAGTTGGGCTGGTTGATCCACAAATATATCCAACGTGCAGGTATGGAGCATAAGATCGTATTGCACCTTGGTGATGCGGCAGAAGTAGTGCCGACACTAGATGAAGTATTCGATCTTGTTTTTTTGGATGCGGGGAAATTGGATTACCCACTGCATTACGAAATGGCGTTGGCCAAAATGCGCTCCGGCGGTTTTTTGCTGGCAGACAACGTTTTGTGGGATGGCAAAGTCGCTTCCGGCAATGATCGCGACGAAACCGCCGTTGCACTCCGTGCCTTCAATGATTTTGTACAACAAGACAAACGGGTAGAAAACCTGCTGTTACCCTTGCGCGATGGCCTGATGATGGTGCGAAAAAAGTAAATTAAAAATGGCTTCTTCACGCAGTACGCGAAGAAGCCAACATAATTTAGAAATTCAATACGATCGATAAATAACGATTCCAACGTCATGACCCCTGTTGGCATTCGACCAAGGCTTGTACGGAATGTTTGATCATTTCAGCTGCATAACGGAGAAACGTCTGTAGCAATAAAGTTTTTCATCTCAGGTGTAAGTCTTAAGAAGTAGTCACTTCCTTTTCGTCTGGTTATCGTATATCGCCTTGAATTTATCTCCATACCCCTTATTGCCCACTTTTTTCATTGCATCCTCATGTGAATCTCCGAATTGACGGTATACTGCATATTGGTCGTATATGCGCTGGATGATCAGTGGAAGATCATCTTTTGAAATTTCATTGCTATTGTCGTTTCCAAATCTCCATCCCACGCTCAATCCCACAGAAGGCACAAAATCCCCACCCGGCGCCTTCCCAAAAGTGGTATTGGCCTCTATAAAGCCGTTTTCCCAAAAACTGACCCGCATACCCGCGCCGCCAAAGGGAGAGAATGCTGTCCCCAGGGGGGTGGTTTCCAAAGGCAAGTCTACGCCCGCGAGTGTTGCGCCACTTTCATTTTGGGTAGGAAATTGTCCGCGAGTACCCGCATGCACAAATGGGCGGATCGTTCCGCTTGTAAAGAAGTACGCCAAGTCGGCCTCGGCCAATATCCCTGACGATGAAGCGGAAAGGCTGCCTTGCAGGGTTTGTGGCGGAATGGGAGGATCTTGCTGTTTTGAAAAAACTACCACAGGAAAAGTTCCCGACCATTTGCTTTGGAAGTAATGTCCCCCTGCACGAAGCTCCAAGCGGTTTCCTAAACGATGCCCAAGTCGCAGGCCGGGCATGGCCTGGGTTGTGCCGTGCATCTCGAAGTTTTGGGCCGATTGGCCTGAAAGGCTACCGATATAAAATTCGCCTTGCATCTGCTCAAAAAGTTGTTCGATGGTGCCAGGGGCATAGGCTGCTGATTGCAACCCGGTCATGGGAACAGATTGTGTATTGATATCGCCCAATGGCAGGCTGCCAATGAGGCCAATGTGAAACCTCGGCATACTGGGGGCAGTGGGGAGCACTTTGAAATTCGCGCCATCCAAGGAAATTCTTTCCCACTTTGGGGACATCGGCTGAATCGAATTCTGTTCCGATTTTTTGTCTTCTTGCCCTTCTTTTTTACTTTCCCGTGGGCCGTGTGCTTTGGCATTCTTACGGGCAGCCTCGGCCTGCCCATCCATGGCTTTTGCCTTATCATAATTGCCGTCTTTTCGATAGGCTTTTGCGGCTTCTTCAAACAACTTGGCGGCTTCTTCGAATGCCTTGGCCTTATCTTCGGGCGTTTTTTCGGTGTAGCCTTTTTCGTATTTTTTCCAGGCTTCTGCGTCCAACTCCGATGCTGGTTTGGCCGCTATCAGCTCATCTTCCTCCCATCCTTTTTTGAGGCTTTCGAGTTCTGCCTGGTAGGGCTTGCCTACGGCCTTTTTGATTTCTTCGTCCAATTTTCTGCGTGCGGCTTTTTTCACTGCTTCAAAATCGTCTGGGTTTTCTTTTGCCGATTCTCTTGCAGCGCCTGTTACAGCTTTGGTTGCTGCATTGAAATCTTGGCTGGCAGATGTCAGCCTACCTGCTTCTACTTCAATTTCTTGAGCCTTGTTTTTACCAGAACCCTCTTGGGCGGTGGCGACGTTTTGGCTGAGCAATAGGGAGAAAAAAATCAGCCCGTTGCAGAGCATGCGAACTATCATATTCTTTTTCATGACTTTTTTTGTTTTGGATGGTTGACCATTGGCCGTTGACTTTTGACCATTGACCATTGGGTGTAGCGTGTCAATGGTCAAAAGTCAACGGTCAATAGTCAACCGTCAAGTTATTTTGAATTGGTGGAAAGCACTTTCGCCTCTTCGCCGACAAGCTTGAAGGTGCCCCAAAATTGGGCAACTCCCGTCTCAAGGTTCTCCTTGTCCTCTTGCGAGGCTTTTTTGAAGGAATGCCCGCTTGAAGTCTCATACTGTTCGATGATATTCGCGCGGAAATCCTCTTGGCGGTACTCCTTGCCCGACAGGGCAGCCTCATATACCCAAAGCACGTTTTGAAGGATGCTGGTCTGCTGCTTTTGCGGGTCGCCTGAGAATGGCGTATTGATGGCGCCGCTGGCCTCCAGTGCATCGTAGGCTTGCGCGATTTGTTCGAGTGCTTTCATCAGCACCGGGCCGACTTCGCGTGGGTTGCTAATCGAGCCGAAAACATTTGCAGAACGCTCGGAGGTATTGACCATCGGCACTGTAATATCCGAGAGTAGCTCATCGTAACGAATCCAGTCCGAAACTGGCGGCATAGGGTGGCCGTTGGGAACCGGAGGCGCAAAGACATCAGCGCAGTAGCCTTGCAGTGCTACCTGCAGGGTCTCGCCAGGGAGCAGCCGGACAGAAGTTGGCAGCGTGATGTAGGGCTGTTTCTTATCCTCTGAAGGGATGAAGCAAGCGCTGATTTCTGCCGTAATGGCGGTGGGTTGTGGGTTGTGTACCGTTAGCGTTGCGACATGACCCGTGGTGCGTCCTGTGCCCGTGGCGGCTATCCACTCGACATCGCTTGAAGGTGTGACAACACTTACCAGCAGGTTTTTGCCTTTCAGCCATTCGCGTACCCTTTTCAGCCAATCCAAGATGCTTTTGTTATTCTTCCCTTTTTCCATCTCTTCCTCGATTTTCTTTTTCACAGCATCTTTTACAGCTTTTGGATCATGGGGGTCTTTTTCGGCGGCATCATCTGCTGCTTTTTTGATACGATCACGCTCGTCGTTTTCGGAATTGCCGTCCAGGTCAAGCCCTGTCCCATCCAGTTCTTCTTTGATTTTCCCAGCCGCCGCCTCCCCTTCGCTCCCGAAAAGCGCTTTGAGCAGATTTTTGATCAATTCTTTTACCTCCTTCTTGTCGCCACCGGGTGCACCTGTCTTGCTTTTCCGGTCACGGATTTCCTTGAGTTTGTCTTCTACAGCTTTTTTCACCTTGTCGGCATCCTTGGGGTGGTCTTCGCCCGCTTTTTTGATGGCTTCGGCCACCTCATCGGCAGCTTGCTTGGCGGCTTTGTCTTTTGCGGGGATATTATCAGCCAATTCTTTGGCCTCTTCGGCCATCTTGTCGGCTTGGTCTTTGCCCGGGTCTTGTGCTGAAAGGGCCGAGAGCGTGAACAAAACCAGCAGCAGCGGCAGGAAAAAATTTTTATGCGATTTCATAATCAGCAATTTTTGAAATGAAAGGAATGTGTGATAAAAAGTCTTTGCGCAAAACCTGCCACAAAATTGCCCCTGCCAGCGGCCCGCCAGCAAGTACAGATTTGCAGTACATTCAGAAGGAAAACAGGGAGGAAAGCCCGTTTTTAGAAAAATGAAATTTATGCAAAAAACTGAAAATCAGTTTTTTACGCACAAAAAAATCCTGTACAGAAAAAAGGAGCTTTCGGGAAATAGGCTACTCCTGGCGTACAAATTTTCTCAAAATCACCCCCTCCCGAGTGCGTACGGCCAGCAGCAGCAAACCTGGTGGCAAGGTCTCTACCGACAAATCGAAACGGGTTTCATCTCTCCCGTCCACGGACAAAACGAGCCTGCCCACGGTATCGAACACATCAAGCCGCTCCATTGGGGCATCGGGCGATTCAATGTGCAGCTGTTCCTGAACGGGATTGGGCGACAAGCGGAGGGACAATGGCTCAAGATGTACCACGGAGCTTGATGGCTGGAACAGGATGACGGTATCAGTTTCCAGTTTCACCTTCAGCACCTGTTCGTGTTTGTTGACCATCAATACATTGCCAAAGGCCATGGTGAAGGGTCTGGTCTCTCCGGAGCGGAGGATGACATCTACCGTGATAATGATATATGCGAGGTCGCGTGTGTGGTCAAGGGTGTTTTTCATTTTGCCTGCCACGCCCATTTCGATCGTGCCGGATGGAGTGCGCCAGATGTTGCGGAAGTTGACCGCGGAGGCCACGAACATCAAATCGCCCGGCATGGAATCTACATACACTTTTGTTAGGGAATCTTGTACATTTTCGGTATCGTATTGTAGGTCAAGGGCGAAACCGAGCGCGGCTTGGTCTGAAGGCAAAATGTTTGGCGTAAAAAACTGGAGCACCGCGGTGGCCGTATCGCTCACCAACACGGTATCCTGCAAAAAGCGCAGCCGCAGGGTAGGAACAGAGGTTGTAAACAAGGTGTCGCCCAGAATATAGGGTTGAGGCGGGGGCTGTGACTGGTTTTGCAACAGGTCATAATTGAGGGCCAGCGCATCAAGGTCGATCGAGTCAATAAAACCATTACCGTCGCTGTCGGAAAAAGCAAAATTGACCCCGCTCACCGGCAGTTGGCCGGGAAAAGGCTCGAATGGCTGAGGCTGCCAGTTCAGGGAGGGTAAAAATCGTGGGAACACTTCTTGCCCATACAAAATACCGATGGGCAGGATGTCCACATGGTTACAACGGCCATCATTGTTGGCATCTCCGGGGAACATGATTTGGGTAAAACCGGTAAGGCTCAACAGCGTAAAACAAAGGGTAAAGATTTTTTTCATGGCTGGGTGGTTTGTGCAAGTAGTCAGACCACTTACTTTTGACGAAATGCAGCAAAGCAAACTCCTCGAATTGCTCCGCCGCTTGGATCGGCGGCAACTGGCCCGTGTGGGTGAAGCTGTGCTGTCGCCATTTTTCAACAAAAATGAGGACATCGCACGGTTTTATCAGCATTTGCTTCGATTTGCCCCCACTTTTAATCAGCCAGAATTGGCCAAAGTGATTGTTTTGAACAATTTGAAGCTCGCCAAACCATTGGACGAACGCCGTCTTCAGTACCTGATGAGCGATTTGGTTGCACTCGTAGAAAATGTCCTGGCAATAGACCGCCTCGAATGCGACGAGCCTGCCCGATTGATTTTATTGGCGCAGACATTGGCTGAAGTTGACTTGCCTGACCGAGCACGACAAACGCTTGGGCGAATTGCCGATTTTTTTGGGAAAAACCAAAGCTGGTCGGCTGATCGATTGGAACAAAGCTTTGCTGTTGCAAAACTTGAATTTTTTTTGAGCGACGCTACTCGCCGCGCCTTCGAACCGACACTACAGACCGCAAACGACCAACTCACCGAGTTTTTTTTGTCCGAAAAATTACGCTTGCTCACAGCGATAGCCAATCATGAGCAAATGTTCATCGTGCAATACCGACACGGTTGGGAAGATGCTTTGCTTGATCATATCGGGGACGAATACAAACACCCGCTCTTGCGGCTATGGTTGTTTGCATATCGCTTGACTTGCCATGACCTTGTGGATGATTTTCAGGCGCTAAAAGATCTACTCATGACAGAGGCTTCTCTTTTAGTAAAAACTGATGTGATTGCGTTGACCACCATTGCCCTTAATTTTTGCACCCGCCGCATTAACCGTGATGCCGATGAGCGATTCTATGGAGAATACCTCGACTTGTACAAACTTTTGATTGATCATAATTTCATTCTGAAAAATGAGCAAATCTCTCCATCGCTTTATCAAAATTTAGTAACCGTAGGTTTAAAGACCGAAGACCTGCCCTGGACGCGTCAATTCATCGAAAAATTCCACTCACACCTGCCAGAGGAGTCTGCCGAAAGCATGTACGCTTACAATCTCGGACACCTTTTTTACCACGAAAAAAAATACAAGGATGCGCAACAGGCCCTGGCCCGTGTGGAATTTAGAGATCCGCTGCTGTCCATCAGTGCCAGAAGCCTGCTCATTAAAATATATGTAGAGACCGATCAGGACGATCTGCTGTTCGCCGCGCTTGAAGCCGCCCGGGTGTGGTTGTTGCGCAACCAGGCCGTGACCGCAGGATTGCGCCGACAATTTCAAAAATTTGTAGAAATGACGGGAAAAATGGCGCGTCTTCTGCCAAAAGATCACGCAGGTGCTACCCTGCTGCTGGAGAAATTGCCACCCCCAACGGAGGTGCTGCACCGCGATTGGTTGGCAGCACAGTTGAAACAGCGGTGAATGTTTTGACAAACGTGCTCTTTAATTTCGAAAAAGGCAACCAGAAAAATCGCAACTCAGGTTTCAAAACAAAAAGAATCAACATTCCCCTTCCTACTGCTACTTTTGCGGGATGGCAGCCAAAAAGCGCGGACAACTAAGCATGAACTTCGACAGCGAACGAGTATCCAAACTCTTCGGCGTTTTCCTGCTTTTCCTTTCTTTCTACTTCTTCATCGCCTTCACCTCGTATTTTTTCACCTGGAAAAATGACCACGATGTGGTGTTCCGTTTTTCCTGGGATGTTTTTTTCGATGATGTGCCGGTGGACAACTGGCTGGGACGGCTCGGCGCCTTCCTCTCGGATTCGATCATTTACTGGGGTTTTGGTATCGCCTCCTACGGCTTCGTATACCTGTTGTATAAGTATGGCCTTGCGTTCATCCGCCGCACACCACTGGGGTATCTGAACAGCGCGTTCCAGCGCACCATAATATTGATGACCATCGCTTCGGTGCTGTGCTCATTTTTTCTCCAAAAATTAGAATTCCCCTGGGGAGGAGTTTTCGGGCAGGCCATCAGCGAATACATCCAGAATTTTATCGGTGTGGTCGGGACCCTCGCGCTGATGCTGTTTGCACTGATTGCAACCTTTGTATGGTCGAACAATCCCGACCTGACCGAATTTACCTGGCAAAAACTTTGGGACGAAACCAAACAGGCCTGGAATGATCTGCTGGCCGGTAACTTTGGGAAACGCAAGCCCGCCGCGGGTGCAAGACAGACCCGCACCTCTATTTTTGACGAAAGCCCAATTGGTTCTCCCGAAGTCAAATCACAAACAAACCCTTCAGCAACGGTAACTGCAACCGTTGGCGGACCAGCTGCAACTGACCTCGGCGGATTTACCGACGGCCAGCTTGCCCTGGATCTGAGCCAGCGTTCTGCACTTTTTGCAGATCCGGATTCACCCGCCTTCGCCAAGGCTATGGCGGGTAAA
>JAUSMG010000014.1 GCA_030645295.1 Saprospiraceae bacterium
CATTATTGCGCTTGTGATCGTTTCGACGCTCATGGGCAAAAGTTGGTTTATGTTTCGTACCACAAACCTACACTTTTGCCCTTTTTTATTAATATGTTTTTAAATCGGCGTATCGCCGATTTCTTTACGAACCATTGTGAAAAAGCATATTAATTAATAATCCATATTCCATCAAATGAATACGACATCTTTAGGAAATTTCTCTATAGAAATAAATCAAATTCGAGAATACCTTAGACATATAAAGCACATAGATGCTATAATATTCTACACAATTAATGAAACGGATAGCATAATAATTAAAGAACTTATAGCTAATCTAAAATCTAATTATCGAACCTTTGGAACGGATAAGAAAATTTTTGAGTATAAGGCAGTGGTTATCACCTTATATGGAATTTTAGAAAAATATACAGAATCTTGGATTAAGGAATTTCTAGATGAACTCGCCAACTTAGTTACTGATTACAATAAAATAGATGATAAAATAAAAAATTGTCACTTTGATTTATCAATAAAACTTATAAATACGATTTCAAGTAAAGAATTGGCCAAATTTCAGCATATTAATAAAGAGAAGATACTTTCAAATCTAAATAGATGTATTACAGAACCTAATAATTATAAATTTAATACGGATGCATTCATTCTCTCATCCGGAAACTTAAAGCACGCCAAAATAACGGAGATGCTTAGCAATATTAATATTAGCCTAAATGATGGATTAAAAAAAAGTCAATCGCTAATTCAATATCTTCAGAGCGAGTTCCAAAAAGAGGGTATTGCAAATCAAAAAGGTGATGCTTTATACTTCAAAATAAATGATTTAGTAGATCGAAGAAATATTATTGCCCACGGAGCTGATGTTATAGATGACTTGCTGGATAGCTCCATATTGGAATCTTATATTGATTTTTTGGAAGTTTATTGTAAATCTATTTTTGAAACCTTTCGTCAGGAATTAATCAGTAAGGAAATACTAACTAATTATGTTAAAATTAAAGTCATAAGGAATGTATGGAGAAAATCAATAATTGGTTTTGAAATTGAAAACTACACTTTAAAAATAAATGACATAATTATTGTCGAAACAAGTAGTGGCTATTTTTTGAAGAAACCTATACTAGAAATACAAGTCAACGATATTACATATAGCGTGTTGGAAATAAAGGATAAAATAGATGTTGCTATAAGAGTTGATCCTGTAATAAGTTCAGGTCAATCATTCTATATTGCAAAAACTTCTAATTAACTTCGTTGTATAGCCATAGGCTCTAGCTCATCCATTATTCCTGCCATCTGTGCCGACTTCCCCTCACCCCCGCCTCCCCTTCGCCCAAAAATACAACGGAAACCCCAGTCCCACGATCACCAGACCCGGCACTGTAAACTGCGGCTTGGTAAACAGTAAATTCACGGTAAACAGCCCCGCCAAAACAATATACAGCGCAGGCAGATACGGATACCCAAAGGCTTTGTAAGGCCGCTCCAATTCCGGGCGTTTTTTGCGGAGGATAAAGATGCCGACCACCGTGAGGATATAAAACAACATCACTGCAAACATCACATAATCAAGCAGATCCCCGTATTTGCCGGAAAGACAGAGCACGGAGCACCAGATGAACTGTACCCAAAGCGCAAACCCAGGTACGCCATTGGCATTCAGGTCTTTCATCTTGTCAAAGAAAAGCCCGTCGGTGGCCATGGACTGGTACAGCCTGGAACCGGAGAGCAGCAGTCCATTGTTGCAACCAAAGGTGGAGATCATGATGATGACCGCCATCAGCACCCCGCCACTGAGCCCGAGCATGGCCGTGAGCGCAGCCGTGCCCACCCGGTCTTGCGTGGCGTATTGAATACCTTTGTTGAGCACGTCGCCGCCGGCTGTGTCACCCCAAAAGGGAAGAACGCAGAGATAAGCGAGATTTGCAAGCATGTATAGGATCGTCACGCCGATCACGCCCATCCCGAGGGCGAGGGGCACGTTGCGTTTGGGATTCTCAATTTCTCCCGCGATGAAGGTCACGTTGTTCCAGGCGTCGCTGCTGAACAAGGAGCCGACCATGGCTACACCTATGGCCGAACCAATAGCCAAAAAGCTCAGAGATTCCGTGGATTTAAGGTTGTTGAAGAAATTGCCAAAGTTCTGTGATACCACCTCAGGGTTGTTGTACACGAACAGCCCAAGGACGATCAGGAGACCAAGCGAGAGCGCCTTGGCGCCGGTCAATACGTCCTGAATCACTGCACCCGTTTGCAATCCTCGGGTGTTGAGATAGGTCAGCACAAACAAGGAAGCGATAGCCAGCAGTTGCGCTGCAGAGAGTTTCACAAAGCCCAGATCTGCCAGAATATTCTCTGGCCCAAGGGCGGGCACCAGCACACCGGTGAATTTCGCAAAAGCCACCGCCACTGCAGCAATCGTACCGCTCTGAATCACCGCAAACATGGCCCAGCCAAACAAAAAAGCCACCATTTCCCCATAGGATTCTTTCAGATATTGGTATTGTCCGCCGCTTTTGGGGAACATTCCCGCCAATTCACCGTACGACAACGCGGCGATGAGGGTCATAACGCCGGTGATCGCCCAGGCCAGCAACAGCAAGAATGGGCTCCCGAGCACACGACCCATATCGGCGCTCACGATAAAAATGCCGGAGCCGATCATGCTGCCGGATACAATGGCGGTGGCGGTTAAAAGAGAGACCTTTTTGGGGGTAGAAGATTGTGACATAGGTGGCTGTTGACTTTTGACCATTAACTGTTGACTTTTGACCTGCAATGGATTTTGGGTCTTTCGCCCAAAGGTAATGTTGGGTCTTTCAAATACTTGGAAATTTGACACTCCTCGTTTTGAATTGGTATTCATGTGCGACCTTTGCATTTTGCATGCTTAAATCCTGATAAATTCCTTTTCGCGCCCCCTACCCTAAAGGGCAATGTCATTGACTTAAATCATGTAATCTTATATCTTAAATCATTTTTTTAGTGGGGTTTTCCTTTAGTCAACGACATTGCTCCTAAAGGGGGTAGGGGGCTCGCCACAAACATTTCCATGAAAGTCCACTTCTACCTCCGGTACGCCACCAAATTTGGGGAATCCTTTTCCCTTTGTCTGCCCGATGGCAGCAGGCTTCCGCTCAAATACCTGAGTGACGATTTCTGTATTGCGAGCCTCGAGATAGATGCTGCCCAATATCCGGATGGCCTGGCCTATAGCTACGAATTTCACACTACAGACGGACTGACCAAACCCGAAGCTGATCCCTTTAGACGGCTCGACTTTGCTGATTTGAAGTCCGATACGCTGGAGGTATACGACTTTTTCAATCTGATGGGTTTGTTGGAAAATGTGTTCACCACGCAGCCATTTCGCTCGCGGGAGATCCTGAAGCTGGAGCAGAAATCACCTAAACCTTTGCAAGCCACTCATGTTTTCCGGGCAAAAGCCCCACTATTAAAACCGGATGAAGCGATTTGTCTGCTCGGTCACGGCAAGGCATTAAACAATTGGGACACCACCACACCCATTCTGCTGAAAACCACGGGCGCATGGTGGGAAACCCATCTGGATCTTTCCGAAGAGGAATTTCCCTTGAGTTATAAATACGGGGTATGGAATGCACGAACAAACAAGTTTCTCGGATTCGAAGAAGGCGGGAATCGTCCGATCTACGCCTTCCAAAGTCCAATATCCAAAGTCCAACGTCCAACGTCCATCCTCCACGACAACTTTGCCCGCCTGCCCCTACCCAACTGGAAAGGCGCGGGCGTGGCCATTCCCGTATTCAGTTTGCGTAGCAAAAAAAGTTGGGGCGTGGGCGAGTTCACCGATCTCCCACTGCTGGTGGATTGGTCAAAATCTGTGGGACTCAAACTCATCCAGCTCCTGCCCATCAACGACACCACGGCCAATCACAGCTGGAAAGATTCGTACCCTTACTCCTCCATTTCGGCCTTTGCTTTGCACCCGATTTATGTGAATGTCGAAACAATAGCAGGAAAAAAACACGCCGAGGTACTGAAGCCTTTTATGAAAAAACAAAAGGCTTTGAATGCGCTGGAAACAGTTGATTATGAGGCTGTTTTGCAATTAAAATGGGACATTCTCCGCCAACTCTACGACCTGCAGAAAGTCGAATGGATCAATGATGCGGACTATCAGGCTTACTACGAATCGAACAAACACTGGCTTGCACCCTATGCGGTATTTTGCTGGTTGCGCGATACCAACGGAACGGCTGATTTTAATCAATGGAGCAAATATTCGAAGTTCAAACAGGCTGAAATTGAACAACTTTTAGCCCCTATCCATCCTGATCATCCTGTAAATCCTGTCAAAAAAACAAAATCCGCTGTCAACGACGCCGACCAGATAGGCCTGCACCTTTTTGTCCAGTGGCACCTGCACCTGCAATTAAAAGCCGCCGCAGACTATGCACATGCCCACGGCCTCTCGGTAAAAGGCGACATCCCCATTGGCATCTACCGCTACTCCTGCGATGCCTGGGTGGCGCCGGATTTGTACAATATGAACGCCCAGGCAGGCGCTCCGCCCGATGATTTTGCGGAAAAAGGCCAGAACTGGGGCTTCCCCACCTACAATTGGGCCAAAATGAAAGCCGATGGTTTCGCCTGGTGGAAGCAGCGTTTTGAGCAAATGAGCCTGTATTTCGATGCGTTCCGCATAGACCATATCCTCGGGTTCTTCCGCATCTGGAGCATCCCGATGGATGCCGTGGAAGGAATTTTAGGACAATTTGTTCCGGCCATACCGGTCACAGAGGATGAATTTCAGAAAGCGGGCATTGGGTTTAATTATGACCGGTTGTGCCGTCCGTACATCACGGATGCCGTGTTACGGGAGATTTTCGGCAGCGAATCGGGACTGGTAGCGGAACAGTTTCTGGTGGCCCGTTCTGATGGCCGTTATGATTTTAAGGCCGAATTTGATACCCAGCGTGAAATAAAAGCCTGGATGAAAAGTCAGCCACCAAATGATTTTCTCGGACTGGTGCGCGACGGTTTATACAGCCTTATGACCAACGTAATTTTACTCCTCCCCCAGCCCCCCCATGAGGAGGGGAGAGGTTATGCTTTCCGTTTTGGAATCGAAAAAACTTCCTCGTTCCAGCATTTGCCAGAAGGCGTAAAAGCCGCACTCAAAGCCTTGTATGTGGATTACTTCTACCGTCGGCAGGATGATTTCTGGCAGCGTGAAGCCATGGAAAAATTGCCCGCATTAAAAGCTGCCACCCAAATGCTCATTTGTGGCGAAGACCTTGGCATGGTGCCCGGATGTGTCCCGGATGTGATGAAAGAACTTGGCATTCTCAGCCTGGAAATCCAACGCATGCCCAAAGCCGCAGGTGCGACGTTTTTCCACCCGAAAGACGCGCCCTATCTCTCTGTCGTAACCCCCAGTACCCACGATATGAGTACTTTACGCGGTTGGTGGGAAGAAGACCGCGCGCTCACGCAGCGATTCTACAACGAAATGCTTCAGCGATCCGGTGAAGCGCCCTATTTATGTGAGGCCTGGGTGAATAAGATTTTGCTGGAACAACATTTTCATTCCCCGGCCATGTGGGCCATTTTCCAACTGCAGGATCTGCTGGGTATGGACGGCAAGATCCGTCGTAAAAATCCACACGAGGAGCGCATCAATATTCCCGCCAATCCAAAGCATTACTGGCGCTATCGGGCGCATATCGCGCTGGAGGATTTGATGAAAGCGGATGGATTTAATAAGGAGGTCAGGAAAATGGTGCAAGAAAGTGGGCGGGGTTAACGAAGCCCAATCACCCCCAATCCCCTACCCGTTATGCCTTCGTCTTTTCGATGGGAGAAAAAGTCGGCGGAGTGACGCAGGGTGCAATAAGGCGAGACCTCAATTTGGCCCTCAGGAATACCAAACCCAAGCAGTTGCGCGGCATTGGCTTTTTTCAGATCCACGAAATATTTCCCGCGTTCAGCATCGAATCGTTTGAACGGCTCGGCGAACGCTGCGGCCACCTCATCGCCCACTTCAAAAGAGCATTCGTCAATGCAGGCGCCGATGTAAGCAAAACAATCTTTTCCGAGCGTTCCAAATTCTTTTTCCATGAGGATCAAGGTTTTAGCCACAATGCCTGCGATCGTCCCACGCCAACCTGCGTGAATGGCTGCCACCACTTTCTGCCTATGGTCATACATCAGGATCGGAGTGCAATCCGCCACCGAAACGGCCAGCAGAATACCCGGCACATTCGTCACCAGTGCATCAAATCCTTCGCTTCCGCCGGGCGCTGCAACGAGCCTGATCTGATCCCCGTGGACTTGTTTTGACCAGGCCATTTGAGCGGGGACAAAACCCAGCGCAGCGCAAAATCGGCGACGATTCTCGGCTACATTGGCAGGGTCGTCTGCCGTACTTTTGCCGAGATTTAAGGTCTGAAAAGGTTCAGGGCTGACTCCGCCATGGCGGGTGCTTTGGGCGGCGACGAGATGGGGGAATTGGGCAAAAATGGTGGGGCTTATTGCCATTAAGTCATTTTTACCCGCAGTAGATTTAGCGAAAAAGTGGGTCATTGTAGTCATTTCAATATCTTACCTCACTTTAAACGCAGCAGAGGCAGGCGTCATTTTCAATGCATAAATGGTGTGCTAAATTTACCTCACGCAACGCCGCAACGACACAACGTTTTAACAACAAGAGAAATTTATCGTTGCGCCGTAGCGGCGTTGCGTGAGTCTGTGATTCATTTTAGACCCTCCAAAGTCCGCATTTTATCGAGTTTTAAAAACCTTGTCTCTATTAGCAAAAAATACCAGCCTACTCCATTCTACTTTTGGATCGCCAAAGGGGTAAGCCCACATTGACCACATTGGCCACCTTGACCACATTTTTACCCGTCGAAGCCTTGGCGTAGGCGGGAATCACATTGACCACATTAACAAAAGATGCCCTATTCAGAAATACTCAGCATGGCTTTCAAGAACATCCGCGCCAACATGTTGCGCTCGGTGCTTACCCTGCTCATCATTGCATTCGGCATCATGGCGCTGGTGGGCATTCTGACGGCCATCGATGCGATCGCATATTCGCTCAGCGACAACTTGTCCAATCTGGGGGCCAACTCATTCAGTATCGAGCGCAAATGGAACGATGTAAAAAGCAATCGCCAGGGCAGACAGCAAAAACCAGCTGAACCTGTGACCTACAAGCAATCCATGGAATTCAAGGAACGTTTCAGTTTCCCTGCAAAGGTCGCAGTTGGTTGCTACGGTACGGGCAGTGCAACGGTAAAATTTGGCGAAGAAAAAACCAACCCCAACGTGACCTTTAACGGCGCAGATGAGAATTTCATGGATGTAAAAGGGGTAGAGATCGCCCTTGGCCGCAATTTTTCAAAAATAGAAGTCGAAAGCGGTGCGTCGGTGGCGGTCGTTGGTTCGGACATTGTGAAAATATTGTTTGATGGAAAATCTGAAAAAGCACTGGACCAGATCATTACGGTGAACGCGCAAAGATACCGGGTAGTAGGGGTGATGGCCACTAAAGGTTCTACCATGAATGAATCGAGTGACCGCAAGGTTTACGCCCCTTTGGTAAACGTAAAAGCACTTTTTGGCGCCGATAACCGGGATTATTTCCTGATGGTAGCGATGCAGGATCCAACTTTGATGGATGCGGCTCAATCTGAAGCGACCGGACTTTTCCGCCAGATTCGTGGACTGCGGCCCGGTGAAGAGGATGATTTTAAACTCTTTGCGAGCGACGGCATTGTGGCCATCCTCAAAGAAAACACTGTGACCTTGCGCCTTGCCGCAGTCGCCATTGGACTAATGACCCTGCTGGGGGCGGCCATTGGCCTGATGAATATTATGCTCGTGAGTGTGACCGAACGAACCCGCGAAATTGGCATTTCCAAAGCCTTAGGCGCTACCCGGCGCAGCATTATGCTTCAATTCCTGACCGAAGCCATCGCCATTTGCCAGATTGGGGGACTGGTAGGCATTTTGCTCGGTATCCTGATCGGCAACATCATGACGTTCATATTGGGGGGGGCTTTCCTGATTCCCTGGGCCTGGATGGCGCTTGGATTCACGCTTTGTATGGTAGTAGGTATAATATCAGGTTTTTATCCTGCCATGAAAGCGGCGCGGCTCGACCCTATTGAATCGTTGCGCTATGAGTAATGCTTTCTTTTAGAGCGTTATCGTATAATAACTGATGTTTGATTTGTCCGTTAAAAACTTCACAGCCTTAAACGAATTGGACGAATCATTATACGATATCTGAACCTGTTCTTCCGGAACTACTTTGACCATGAATTTTTCTTCGAATCCTACTGGTATTGTGTCCACCTTTATTTGACCAAAGGAATAATCTCCACTGATATCATGATTCAGATAGGCACTTGTTTCTGCAGGGCCAACACGAGTAACAAAAAAGAACCGTTTGCTCCATGCCATTGGACCGTTGTTTTTTATGGTCAAGTTTAGAATTTGAACTGGTTTCATCATGATTAGCCAGTTCTTTTCGCAATCATATTTAACCAATAGCTGCCAAGGGTAAATGTACGAGGTGTCCGGACTGGGCAAAACCTGGACATAATACGAAGTAATCTCCTGGTTTTCAAAAGTTGTGCTGGCAAGGCCATTTTCATCGGTTGTGAACTCTTTTTGAACATAGGGCCCCCATAGAGATAATGTAGGGTGCGCGTAAATTTGAAGTTTTATATTTGGTACCACCTCCTTGGTATAAAAGTCCACAGTACGAGCATTAATGACCCTATTTGGGCTGTCACATGAAGGGAAATTAAAATTTATACCAAGGTCTTGTTGACAAGCAGATAGTCCGATGATCAATATGAGAAGCATTGTCTGTTTCATGATCCATATTTTTATCTAAAAGTACGGATAAAACAAGTGCCTTTGAATTGAATTCGTCTTTTTGAATATTTCGATTTATTTAATTTAGAGAATTTTTACATGCAATCCGCCTCGATGGCATTTACTGTCCTGTTACCTCCTTCATTCGAGCCAACAGGTTCACAGCCCGTTGATTCTGCGGCGCAATGCTCACAGATTTCTCCGCGTCAGCAAGTCCTCCAGGTCGATTCCCATTGTTGAACCTGGACACCGCCCGTTCCAGATAGGCATCCGAATAACGTTGCTTTTCTTCCGCAATTTTTAGGGTCTGCGGCGACCGCTCCATCGTTTCGATGACATCATTCAGGGTGCGCTCCGCCTCGGCATATCGCTTGAGATTATTGAAAACCGTGCCCCGCATCTGCTTGAATTGCAAGGCCTTGTGCGGCGCAAGTGTGGCTGCGGTATCCAAATCGGCCAGTGAACGTTCCGGATAAACCGTGAGCGCGGTCAGGGCGCGATTGAAATAGGTGTCGGCATTGTTCGGGTTCAGGGCTATGGACTGAGCGTACAATGAAAAAGCGCGGTCCTGAAAGGCGCGTTGTGCTGCAGGATCCTTTGCGGCTCCGGCTTTGATGGCGATGCAGTTCGCCAGCGCACTGTACACATTGGGCCGGGTACAGCCGTCCTGCACAGCGCGTTCGAGCATTTGCTCGGCCTCTGGCACACGGTTCACCTTACCGTACCAGTTGGCCAAAGATTCGAGGGCCTGGTCTTCATTCGGATAGTAGCGAAGCACTTGTTGCCAGAGTGTTTCGGAGTTTTTCCAGGTCCTGGTTTGGGCCCGGCTCAGCCAGAGGCACCAGAGCGCAAACAGACCGATGACCGCCCACCAGACATTTCGCAGGGCTGGTTTGTTTTTCAATAAATAAACCTCTGCAGCGTAAGTCAGCATGAAGAAAACGCCCGCAGAGGGCAGGTAAAAATAACGGTCGGCCATGATGACCACACCCACGGACACGAATTGCAACACCAGGATCACGGTGGCGAATACCCATCCAAAACCAAAGGCAAAGACCTTCGTACGCCGCATGCTCCAAACGGCCAACGCTAAAGTTGCCAGCATGAAAATTGCTCCTCCAATGTAGATGCCGCCCCGCAATTGAACTTCCGTTGGGTAGGGGTAAAACGTACACAGGTCGAGCGGCAAAAAGGTTTTCACGAAGTACATCATGTACCCATAACCTGCGAAAAGGAATTTTTGGTCGAGGCCAAAAATGGTGGAAAGCGCCTTGGTTTTTTCGGTGGAAAGGGTCAATAATCCATGAAAATCACCGCCGTGCTGTACATCCAGAGCGATGAGACCAAAAAGGAGTGAGAGGGCAAACATCGGGAGTTTTTCCACGATCCAATTGGCTCCAAACTTCCGTCCGTGCCAGTAATCCAACAACAGACAAACCAACGGAAACACCACAGCTACGCCTTTTGAAAGACAGGATAAAAGCATGAAAATCAACGCGATCCAAAGTTTTGTACTGCGCTGTGTTTCAAGATACCGCCAGTAGGAAATACAGCCTGCTAAAAAGAAAAACACATACAACACATCCTTCCTTTCCGACACCCACACCACCGATTCCGCGCGCAAAGGATGGATGGCAAACAACAGTGCCGTCAGCAATGCCACCGAACGGTATTGCCGTCCTGTGATCAGCCAAACCAGCCAGCACAACAGTCCTGCATTGAGCCAGTGGATCAGCACATTGGTCACGATGAACGACTTAGCGCCGGCCCCAAACAGGGCAGCGTTCAGCCACAGCGACCACATGGTGAGCGGGTGGAAGTTCAGCGACACCACCTGAGAAGCAAATGCTTTGAAACTCGCAGCTGTTGGGTTCAGGATCTGCGGATTTTCGTAGACGTACACATGGTCGTCCCAGGAGACGAATTCGTGGCTGAAGGCCCCGCTGAAGGCGGCCATTATGGCTGCCAGGAGGACGCCGAGGGAGAGCAGGAACCAGTTTTTCTGGATAAAGGGTTCGCCTGAATCGAGGGAAGGCTTGGTGGTTGGCTTGGTACGGACAGTAGGCTGTTGTGTTTTTTTCTTTGACATACGAGAAGGATCAGAGGATCAAAGATTGTAAGGTCAAGGGTTAAATTGTTGTTTGATCTCTTCGGGGCTTGGCAATTGGCCCGTTAAGTTTTCCGGCAACACGGCACTAAGTAGGTACTCAACTACCCCGACTGGTTTGTTGCTCGTTCGCAAGGCATATTCAACTTCAAGGTTGTCTTTTTCAGCACAAAGTATGATGCCAATCGAAGGATTCTCCCCTTGCATTTTTACCTGCTCATCCAATAGTTCTAGGTGAAAGTTCATTTTTCCGGCGTATTCTGGCTTGAACGAACCAATTTTAAGTTCAATGGCAACAAGGCACTTAAGCCCTCTGTGAAAAAACAGCAAATCTACATAATACGTTTTTTCACCAAGTTTTAGTGGGTATTGATTGCCAACAAACGTAAAACCATATCCCAACTCAAGCAGAAAATTTTTCAATCGGTGGAGCAACTGTCGTTCAAGTTCGAGTTCAAGAACAGGCTGGTTGATGCCGAGAAACTCCAAATTGTACGTGCTTTTTATAGCCTCGTTGGCTTGTTCTGCAAGGTGCTCCGGCAGGGTTTCATGGAAATTAGTCTGCTTGGGCTGCAAAAGCTGTCTTTCGTATGCTTTGGCTTTCATTTGATTCAACAGAACGTCACGGCTCCACCCCATTGCGGAGGAAGCTTGTATATAATATTCGCGCTGCTCCTGAGTTTCCGATTTGCTCATTATGACCAAATGATGCCCCCAGGGAATTTCTGCGACAAGTTGTCGCAGATTTGGAAAATCACAATACGTCTCGTAAAAACGCCGCATATCCCACAGATTTCGAGCAGAAAAACCCTCAGAACTTGGAAACGCTGACCTCAGATCTTTCGACAACTGCTCAACGATACCCTTACCCCAGCCATGTATTTTCTGGCTTTCAAGAATCTGCCGCCCAATTTCAAAATACACCCCGATCAAGGATCGGGTGAGTTGACGAGCGGCTTTTATGCGCTCCGACTGAATCGTGGATTTTATTTCAGCGAGGAGGAGTTGGTAGTTTTTGTCCATTTTGGTGGGTGTTTTTGCTATTGGAAGCGTGTAGATTATAGGTCAAAACAAATTCTCGCACCATTGGCGCGAGAATTACAATGTCCTGATATTCAAGGTAAAAAACACGAAAATCGCCAGAGATTGCCTGCGCAATGGTTTTCAATGCGGTGGATTAGGACGGCCTTTGTCCAGCCGAATTTTTTGTTCATTCAGAGGCAGAATTCACGTTGAAATTTGTCCTTGCATTTGGAGAAAATGACGACGTTTTTTGTCGAGTCAATTTCTGCAACCACCGGTTGCAGAAATTCATTTTGGATCAATTCGAGGTAGAGCTCGCGCATCAACCACAAGTTTCTGCTTGAAAAGCCAGACTGCCCCTGCACACATTTTAGAGCGCCGTAAACGGCGCGTGTCCCGACGGCCTAAAGGCCATACCACCGTACTTTCCTCACTTCTTCTTCATCTCCGAATAATACTTATAGAAATACGGGATCGTCTCAATCCCTTTGTAGAAATTGAACAAGCCGTAATGCTCATTCGGCGAGTGGATATCATCCGAATCAAGGCCAAAGCCCATGAGTACGGATTTGGCGTTCAACACCTGATCGAACATGGCCACGATGGGGATACTGCCGCCGCCACGCTGGGGCAGGGGCTTTTTGCCAAAGGCCTGTTCCAGTGCTTTTTCGGAGGCCTTGTATTCCACGGAATTGGTCGGCACCACCACCGGGTAGCCGCCATGGTGCGCGGTGACTTTGACTTTTACAGACTTAGGCGCAATTCCTTCGAAGTGTTTCTGGAACATCTTTTCGATTTTCTTCGGGTCCTGATCCTGTACCAGGCGCATGGAGATTTTGGCAAAAGCCTTGCTGGGCAGCACGGTTTTCGCGCCTTCGCCAATGTAGCCGCCCCAGATGCCGTTCACGTCGAGCGTTGGCCGGATGCCGGTGCGTTCCACGGTGGTAAATCCTTTTTCACCCATGAGTTCGGATACGCCCAGGTCTTTCATGTATTGTTTTTCATCGTAAGGCGCGGCGTTCATGGCTTTGCGCTCTTTGCTGCTGACTTTTTGCACATCATCATAAAAGCCCTTCACGGTTACACGTTTTTTGTCGTCGTGTAAAGAGGCGATCATTTGACAAAGCACATTCACGGGATTGGCCACGGCACCACCGTACACGCCGGAGTGCAGGTCTTTGTTAGGGCCCACCACTTCCACTTCCATGTAACAGAGGCCGCGCAGGCCCACGGTAATGCTCGGTGTGTTGTTGTCAATGATACTCGTGTCAGAGATCAGTACCACATCGCAGGCGAGTTTTTTCTTGTTGTCGCGACAAAATTTCTCGAGATTTTTCGAGCCAACCTCTTCCTCCCCTTCGATCATAAACTTGACGTTACAAGGCAAATTCTTGGTCTTCGACATCATCTCGAAAGCCTTGATGTGCATGAACACCTGACCTTTATCGTCGCAGGAGCCCCGGGCGAAGATGGCGCCTTGCGGGTGGTTTTTGGTCTTTTTGACCACAGGCTCAAACGGCGGACTTTCCCAAAGATCTAAGGGATCGGCGGGCTGCACATCGTAGTGGCCATATACAAGCACCGTGGGAGCCTTTGGGTTCACCATTTTTTCGCCATACACAATGGGGTGACCTGGCGTATCGCAGACCTCTACCTTGTCTACACCCACAGATTTGAGGTGTTTGGCCGTGGCTTCGGCCATACGGCGCACGTCGCTGGCATATTTTGGATCAGCGCTCACAGAAGGGATACGCAGGAGTTCAAGCAATTCGTCGAGGAAGCGTTGTTTGTTCGCGTCGAGATACGATTTTAGTTCTTTCATGTTTTGGTCAATGCTTTAAAAATTGGACCCGAAACGGGCAATTTGTTGTTCAAATCTACGGTGTGCAAAAGTCTTTGTTTTTTCTGAAAACCCATCATGGATTGGTTCGATTGTGACGATTGATTCGATTGGTTCGAAGCGATTGTTTAGGTCAGAAGTTGTCAGAATTCTTTCCTTTGCAAAAGCAGGAATTGTTTTTATAAACCAATCATAATAATCGAATCAATCGTCGCAATCGAATCAATCGAAAAATGGTAAAATCCTTCTTCTGCATCGACGCCCACACTTGTGGCAATCCGGTCCGACTCGTGGCAGGCGGCGGACCGAATTTGCTGGGTGCGAACATGAGCGAAAAACGCCAGCACTTTCTGCGCGATTTCGACTGGATCCGCCACGCCCTCATGTTTGAGCCGCGTGGACATGATATGATGAGTGGCAGCATTCTATACCCGCCGCACAATCCTGCCAATGACGTGGCCGTGCTTTTTATTGAAACCAGCGGATGCCTGCCCATGTGCGGCCACGGTACGATCGGAACGGTCACAATTGCCATTGAGCAAGGCTTGGTCAGCCCAAAAATACCCGGACAACTTCGGCTTGAAACCCCGGCAGGGTTGGTTCTGGTGCAATACGAACAAGTAGGAAAAAAGGTAAAATCTGTGCGTCTCACCAATGTCCCGGCTTACCTGGCAGCGGAAAATCTTGATGTGGAATGCCCCGATCTTGGCCCGCTTCGGGTGGATGTGGCGTATGGGGGAAACTTTTATGCTATCGTGGATCCGCAGACGAACTTTCCCGGACTGGAACATTTTCGCGCCGAACAACTCATCGGTTGGGCGCGCGAAATGCGGCGTTTACTCAACGAACAGCATACCTTTGTCCACCCGGAAAACCCGACCATTCAGGGCTTGAGTCACATCCTATGGACAGGAAAAACCTTAGACCCAGATTCAACAGCCCGAAACGCGGTTTTCTACGGCGACAAGGCCATTGACCGCTCGCCCTGTGGCACAGGCACGAGTGCAAGAATGGCCCAATGGTATGCCAAAGGTCTGCTAAAGCCCGGTGATACATTCATCCACGAAAGCATTATCGGCTCAAAATTCATCGGGCGCATCGAAGAAGAAACTACCGTAGCAGGCCAAAAAGCCATGCGCCCCAGCATAGAAGGCTGGGCCATGGTGACGGGCTACAATACGATCATTGTGGACGACGACGACCCGTATGCGCATGGGTTTCAAGTCATTTGATTGGTTCGATTGATTCGATTGCGACGATTGATTCGATTGCGACGATTGCGATGATTGGTTCGATTGATTCGATTATCGGCGTTAAGCTTATGCCTCCAATCGTCGCAATCGAACCAATCGTCGCAATCGTCGCAATCGTCGCAATCGAACCAATCGTCGCAATCGAACCAATCGTCGCAATCGAACCAATCGTCGCAATCGAACCAATCGAAAAATCGAACCAATCG
>JAUSMG010000268.1 GCA_030645295.1 Saprospiraceae bacterium
TACCGTAGACACTTTGGGCAATTTTAGCCGTCTGGAACCCTTTGGAGAACTAATAAAACTGTCTCGGCCCATGGACATGGTGGTGGACAAAACCGGCGCAATCTGGGTGTTGGAATATGGTACGCAGTGGTTCGCCACCAACCCCGATGCACGACTTTCGCGCATTGATTATGTTCGAGGGAATCGACCGCCCGTTCCGGCACTTCATGCTGAAAAAATGGCTGGCGCAGCGCCTTTTGCGGCGTGTTTTGACTTGTCCGATACCAAGGATTTCGATGGGGAAAAATTGCATTACGAACTTGATTTCGGGGATGGAACGCCCGTAATGTCCATCGAGGCAAAACGCGCTACAGCTCGCGCGGGCATTTCCAGGGAGACCCATTTGCCCAAAGCCAAAAAATCTGAATTGGACAGCATTGTGCATGTCTATCAAAGACCCGGGACTTATGAGGCCAAATTAAAGGTAACCGACAATGAAGGCGCGGCGAAAACGGTGAAACTTAAAATCAATGTGGGCAACGAACCACCACAGGTCCGCTGGGATCTTGGCGGCAAAAACAGAAGTTTTTACCAGCCGGGACAGGTACTGAATTACAAAGTTGTAGTAGTCGACGCCGAAGACGGCTCGCTGGAAAGTGGTACCATCGCAGCAGCCTCTGTGGCAACGACCATCGATTATCTGGAAACAGGTTTTGATATTACCAGCATTGCGCAAGGGCACCAGGCAGCCCAACAGGTGGCGGAATATACCCGGGGCAAAACGCTCATTGGGCGCTCAGACTGCGGCACCTGCCACGCCGAAGACCGACTGGTAAATGGTCCGGCCTACCAATCTATCGCCGAACGGTATCGTAAAAACGACTTCGCGATCCGGGATCTGACCCGCAAGATCATCAAGGGCGGTGCGGGCAACTGGGGACAAGTGGTCATGAGCGCGCACCCGCAAATTACGGAGGAGGACGCCGGCGAAATGGTGCGCTGGATCCTTTCGCTGGGCAATCCGCCAAAAATCAAACAGGCGTTTCCGCTGGAAGGAGATTATGCCCTGACGCTGCCGCCACCGCAGGACAAAAAAGCAAAGCCTAAGGCTGGCACCTTCATCCTCAAAGCCAGCTACCGTGACCGCGGCAGTCGAAGTCAAAGTTCCCTCGAAGGAGGTGAAATGATTGCATTGCGCCCGGCTTTCCAGCAAGCGGAGCAGGCAGACACGATGTCCAAAAACATTCGCAGCTATCGACCGTTTAACGGGGATACCGTTGTGCTCAACGAGATTAAATCCAATAATTTTTTTGTCTTTAAACATGTTGATCTAACCGGCGTTCACTCCGTCGCTATGGGCGTGGGCATGAGCGACAGCAAATACCAGTATGGCGGCGGCAGGGTGGAGATCAGGCTGGGTTCGCCAAAAGGGGAACTGCTTGGCAAGGTTGCAGTGCCCAAAAAAGCGGCCGGACCGAAAATGGAATTCGTGGAGCTCAATATCCCGATTACTGTAGCTATGCAGGAGGGATTCCACGACGTGTATTTTGTGTTAAAAAACGAAAATGACCCCTCAAAACCAGTAGCAGCCGTGGATTGGGTGAGGTTTGATTTAAGGGAATGAGCCAAAGCCGCAACTTTTTCCGCAATTTTGCGGCTTTACCCTCCTTCGCCTTCGGCTATGGCGGGTAAAATGACGAATTGACGACCCTCCTTCGCCTTCGGCTATGGCGGGTAAAATGACGAATTAAATGCTTGACCTATCTTTTCAATACCCGGCCTGGTTTCTGATTTTTTGTGCGCTGCTGGGACTTGGCTATGCACTGCTGCTTTATTACCGTGATACTACCTTTCGCGATCAGGCCCCGAAACTCAATCGCTGGCTTGGGCTAATGCGCTGGCTATCAGTCACTTTTCTGAGTGCCCTGCTGTTGTCGCCGCTCCTGAAAAGTTATTTCACCGAAACAAAGAAACCCATCGTAGTGCTGGCGCAAGACCAGTCGGAAAGTATAGCCTCCGACCTGCAAGGGGAGGCTTTTGAACGGTATAAGCAAGATTGGGCCTCCTTAAAAAACGCACTTTCAGAAGACTATGAGGTGCATGAACTCGCCTTTGGCGATCAGGTGCGCGAAGGCGTGGATTTTACTTTTACCGATAAAGTTTCCAACTTTTCAGAACTGCTGCGTGGGGTATACGACCTCTATGGCGGCCAAAACCTCGGGGCAGTGGTGCTCGCTTCTGACGGTATTTACAACGAGGGCAGCAACCCTGCGTATTCAGATGCACCACTTTCGGCACCGGTCTATACGGTAGCACTGGGCGACACAACACCCAAGAAAGACCTGCTGGTGAAACGGGTTTTTCACAATAAAATCGCCTATTTGGGCGACAAATTTACCCTGCAAATTGACCTTGCCGCGACCAACCTCGCAGGCAAACAAACGGTAGTAACTGTTTCAAAATCAAGCGATTCTGGCTTGAAGCAATTGCAGAGCATCCCTGTGAATCTGTCCGGGAACGACTTTTTCACCACTAAAGAAATACAGCTCGACGCGGACCAGGCGGGCGTGGTCTCCTACATCATCAGCGCTGCGGTTTTGCCCGGTGAGGCGAGTACTTCCAACAACCGCCGCGAGATCTTTATTGACGTGCTGGATGCCCGGCAGAAAATACTGCTGCTGGCCAACAGCCCACACCCCGATCTCAGTGCGCTGAAAACGACCCTTGAATCCAACAAGAATTACCAGGTCAGTACGGCCTACATCAACGATCCGGGACTGGACATCCTCAAGTACGATTTTGTGGTGCTGCACAACCTGCCTTCCAGCACGAACGATCTGACTGGCCTGCTCAACAAAATGAACGAAAAGCGCATTCCACGCCTTTTCATCGCCGGGATGCAGACGGCCTACCCTGCTTTGGGTAGGGCCCAAAGTCTTGTGAGTCTCCAAAGTGATGGCTCCCAGAGTGATGAAGTTCAGGGCCGCGTTTCGCCACAATTTGCTGCGTTTTCGTTGAGTCCCAGGGTGTTGGAAGAGTTGCCGAAGTTCAATCCGATGACCTCGGCTTTTGGCAATTTTGGCGCCACACCCCAGGCACAGGTATTGCTCCGCAAACGTATTGGCAAGGTGGACACCGACCAGCCGCTTTTGGCAGTGGGCGAAACGAATGGCATTAAAACCGGCATTTTGCTGGGCGAGGGACTTTGGCGCTGGCGCTTGTTTGACTTTTTGCAGCACCAAAACCACGAGATCTTTGATGAACTGGTGGGCAAAACGGTGCAGTATCTCTCGCTTAAAGAGGACAAGCGCAAGTTCCGGGTAACGCTTGACAAGAATATTTTCAATGAAAACGAGCCCGTCAGTTTTGGTGGCGAACTCTACAACGACAACTACGAATTAACGAACGACCCCGACGTGGCCATGAGCATCCGCAACCGCGACGGCAAGGAATTCACCTATACGTTCAACAAACTTGGAAAGGCTTATACGCTGAATGCGGGCATCCTTCCGGTGGGGCCGTACAACTACAAAGCCACCGTCAATTTCAACGGCCAGAATCTGGTGTATGAAGGCCGGTTTAGTGTACAACCCATTGAATTAGAACTGTTTGAGACGACCGCCAACCACTCCGTACTGCGCCAGTTGAGCGCTAAATTCGGCGGAGAAACGGTATTCGCGCCGCAACTTGCCAGCATTGCAGACAAGATTAAGGCCAACGAAACCGTGAAGCCGGTTATGTATCAAACCACACAAACCAACCCGCTCATCAACCTCAAATGGATCTTTGCATTGCTGGCCTTGTTGCTGGCAGGCGAGTGGTTTTTGAGAAGGTATTTTGGGGCGTATTAGTGGCGGGGGGGCTTCAAAATTTCATTTACAGGAAAGAGGAGTTGATTTGCCTTAAATTTGTTTCCCCTAAAAAGTTGGATACGTCGTTTTAATGGATGTGCTTCCCCAAATTATTCAAAAAATTATTTTGACCGTTATGCTTCAGCAACAAGACATCCGTTCCATATCCCTTTCAAACCTTGAAGCGCTTTTCGCCTCCTGGGGGGAGCCGCGCTTTCGGGCAAAACAAGTGTATGAATGGCTCTGGGTCAAAGGCGCAACGGATTGGGAATCATTGACCAATGTGCCCAAAGCCCTGCGTACAAAACTCGCTGATCAGTTCACGTTTCACACCCTTTTGGAAGATAAAACCCAGCACAGCGCAGACGGTACCATCAAATCGCGCTGGCTTACACACGATGGTCACCGCATCGAAAGTGTGCTCATTCCTGTTCCCGATGACGACCGCTTCACGGTCTGCGTGAGTACACAAGTGGGTTGTAGTCTCACCTGTGCATTTTGCGCTACGGGCCAAATGGGTCGTAAACGCAACCTGAGCGCTGCTGAAATTTTTGACCAGGTGGTTGGAGTGAACCGGCAAAGTCTCGAGAGTTTTGGCAAACCGCTTACCAATATCGTGTACATGGGCATGGGCGAGCCGTTGTTGACTTATTCCGGAACCATGGAAAGCATTGAGCGCATTACCGCCCCCGCCCCCGAAGGTTTGGGCATGGGCGCGCGACGCATCACCGTGAGTACGGCGGGTATCGCCAAGATGATCCGGAAAATGGCCGATGATGGCTATCGCAGCAACCTGGCCCTCAGCCTTCACGCTGCGGACGACACCAAGCGCAATGAGATCATGCCGATCAATGAATCGAACAATCTTGAAGCGCTCATGGAAAGCCTCGAATATTTTTACTGGAAAACCAAGGGCCGTATCTCCTACGAATACATCGCTTTTGATGGTTTCAATGACTCCCTGGAGGATGCCGCGAAGTTGGTCAAACTCTGTCGCCGAAAATTCCCGGTACGGGTGAACATCATCGAATACAATCCCATTCAAGGACTGTCTTTTGCAAAATCGGACGAGAATCGCCTGAATGCTTTTGGAGCTTATCTCGCGAAAGAAGATGTGACGGTTACGGTGCGCCGCAGCCGGGGCAAGGACATTGACGCGGCTTGCGGGCAGTTGGCGAATAAATAAGGGTTCAAAACGACAACCCCACATTCCCCGAAATATACTCCGCCGTAAATTTGTGCGCTTTGATGGAAATGCCAGCAAAAGGCTTCAGATCGCTGCCAAAAAGGCCAGGGAGATAGTAGCGCGCAGAAAGTTTGGCATAACTCGCTTTCGGAACGTATTGGTTGATGTTGTTGCCCACATACTTTCCGGCCTGAAGCACAATACTGAGCTCCCCGAACAAAAATTCTTCCGCTGCAAAGACCGTCAGACGTGTGGATCCTTGCCGCGCTGCTGCCTCGTCACTAAACCGCGCCGAGTGTAGGCCCCATTCATAAATGGCTCGATTGGATTCATGATCCATACCCAATAGCACCCGGTTGATGCGGTTGATCTGGAAATACCCGGCCGCTGAAGTGATCCAAACCGCGTGTTTCGGGCCATCCAGAGCGGCAATTTCAAGTAGCGCGAGTCCGCTCTGGATTTGTCCGCCGAAACGGCGTGAGACTGCGCGCATGCTTGTCTTTGCAGGTTGAAGATCTTCGTTTTTCAAGGGCTGAAAAAACCAGGCAGCGCCTGCCCAGCCGGAGAAAACGTTTACGCCAAAATTGGGTAAAGCGGAACCGCCATTGGAAAAATGAGTCATGCTCCCGCCAGCATTGAATCGAAGCCTGGGAGTTGCCCTGAATTCTGCGCCGAGCCGGAACTGGGTGATGTTGTTCCAGTGCGAACCGAGAGCATTTTGGCCGGAGTTACTGAACCAATCGTAAGGCTTTGTCACCCAGGCCAGCCCTGTACCCACGCGGAACTGAGCGGACCAGGGCCCTGCACGCAACAAGTAAATGCTCAGGTGCGGAAGCAGTGCAAAGGCCTCGTTGTGCGAACCCTCGCCGAGGCGAAAATGCCCAAGCGAGAGGCCAAATGCCGGGTAATGCTGCCAGGCCTGCCAGTCGTACTTGCCGGTGGTGTGGATACGGAAGCCAATTTCTTGTCCACCGATGTGTTCGCCAGATTGAGTGGTCAGCTTGGGACTGTGCCGCCAAACACTGCCTTGATAGATCGAAGCATCGAGGGATATTTTTTGGGCTGGGAGAGTGTAAGCCCAACAGGCAAGCAGTAGGATACAAGCACTGTGCGAGGCCCTTTTGATCTTTTGCAGAGTGATTGTTAAAAATTTTGGCAGATAACTATTATAACCTACT
>JAUSMG010000023.1 GCA_030645295.1 Saprospiraceae bacterium
TGCAGTGCAGTTTTCCGACTTTGTACTGAATGTGAAAGTAGACGGTGCGGTGCTGCCCAACGAGGTGTTTATTTCCCTCGGTAATGTGCAATATCGCCTCGAAAAGAACGCCGCCAACGCGTTTTCCTACAAATTTGCCAACGTTCAGAAAGATACCGAATTCAGGCTTTTCTCCGCCGGGGTGGAAAGCAGAGACTACACGCTGAATGTGTTGCGCAAACCTAACATCCTGTCTTTCAATACCAAACTCAATTTTCCTGCCTACATCGGTCGTGCCAATGAGGAACTTTCCAACGTGGGAGATCTCGTGGTACCCCAGGGCACAGACATTGGCTGGGTGTTCAATGCGCAAAACACAGACAATCTGCAACTTCGCTTTGGCGCAAACGCCGGGGAAGAGGCCAAACGCTTCGACGACGAACTTTTCCAGTTCCGCCGCCGCGCCCTGAAAGACGAGACCTATAAACTTTACCTGAGCAATTCGATCCTGCAAGGCGCCGATTCAGTGTCTTACACCATCACTGTTATACCCGACCTGCACCCACAGATCTCTGTACAGGAATTCAAAGACAGCTCTAACCTTCGGCTGGCATTTTTTGCCGGGGATGCTTCGGACGATTACGGCATTCAAAACCTGACTTTTAATTACCAGATCAAAAAAGCAAAAGTTGGGCAATTGCCGATGAATACGAGTAAAATAGGAATGTCCGCCTTCGCGGAAGCTACGGCGGGTAAAGCGGGTAAAGCAAAACAGACGCAATACGACTATTCCTGGGACATCAGCAATCTGGAACTGGAACCTGGTGATGAGGTGCAATACTATTTTGAAGTATTTGACAACGACGGCGTAAACGGCTCAAAAAGCGCGCGTACCGGGCTAATGACCTATAAAATGCCCACGATCGACGAGTTCCGCCAACAACAGGCTGACAACTCCGAAGAGATCAAAAAAGACCTGCAAAAGGCCGTAAAAGAAAGCCTGAAGATCCAGGAGGATTTGAAAAAACTCCGCGATAAAGTGCTGCAAAAGAAGGAGATGGACTGGCAGACCCGCAAGGAAATGGAGAAACTGATGGACCGCCAAAAGCAGCTCCAGATGCAAATGGAGCAGGCCAAAGAGAACTTTGATCAGAATAAAGAGCAGCAGAAAGAATTCAACCAGCAGAACCCGGAATTGCAGGAAAAGCAGGAGAAACTGGAAAAGATGTTTGAGGAAACGATGAACGAAGAGATGAAGAAACTCCTCGAAGACATCCAAAAACTGCTCCAGGAACAGAATAAGGATGAGATGCTGGAGAAAATGGAAGACATGCAAATGAGCAATGAGGAACTCAGCAAAGAACTGGAGCGCCTCGAAGAACTCTACAAACAACTCGAAGTAGAACAACTGCTTGATCAGCAAATTGAACAGCTGGAAGAACTCGCGAAAAAACAGGAGGAACTCGCGAAAGAGACCGAAGAAGAGAAAAAGAGTACGGAAGAACTCGAAAAAGAGCAAAAAAGCCTCAATGAGAAGCTAGAGGAGTTGGATAAAAAAATGGAAGAACTCCTGAAGAAGAATGAAGAACTGAAGCGTCCCGAGAAAATCGAGGACAACAAACAAGACATGAATGACGCCAAACAGGATCAGAAAGAGGCGAAAGAAAATATCAACAAGAAGGACAACAAAAAAGCGGGTAAAAAGCAGAAATCGGCGGCCAATAAGATGAAGGAGATGGCCAATAAGATGAAACAGGGCAAAGAAAGCGGTGAGCAGGAACAAATGGAGGAGGATCTCAAAACCATTCGCCAATTGCTGGAAAACCTCGTAGGTCTGTCCTTTGCGCAGGAGCAGAACAAAAAAGACGTGGAAACCACCACCCCAAACACCCCGCGTTACGTGGAACTCGCCCAGCAGCAGTACAAGATCAAGGACGACTTCAAACTCGTGGAAGACAGCCTTCAGGCACTTGCTATGCGTCAGTTTCAATTGGAAGGCATCATTACGGAGAAAGTTACCGAAGTAAAAGCCAACCTCAAAAACAGCCTGGAAGAACTCGAAGAACGCCGTACCAATACCGCCAGCGAATATCAGCACCGCACGATGAAAGGGCTGAACGACCTGGCGTTATTACTCGCTGAGTCGATGCAGAATATGCAGGAGCAAATGGCCGCCGATAAGCCTGGAGATCAAAGTTGCGACAAGCCCGGCAAAGGCAAGGGCAAAGGGAAGGGCAAGGGAAAAGGCGATGGTGAGCCCAAAGACAAGATGAGTAAAGGCCAGGAGGACATCAATAAAATCATGAAAGACCTGAAAGAGCGGCTCGAAAAGCAAGCAAAAGAAGGCAAGGAAAAAGGCGGCAAGGACAAGCCAGGCGGCGGCGGGGGCGGTGGCACACAACCCGGCAACAGTAAAGAATTTGCCCAGCTGGCAGCCAAACAGGCAGCCCTGCGTGATGCCCTCCGCAAACTTCAAAAAGAAAAACAGGAACAAGGCAAGGGCGATAAAGCCCTCGACGAGATCATGGACGAGATGAACAAGATCGAGATCGACCTCGTCAATAAAAAACTTAACAATGATATGCTCAAGCGCCAGGAGCAAATTCTGACCCGACTGCTTGAGCACGAAAAAGCCGAGCGGGAGCGCGAGCAGGATGAACAACGCGAAGCCGAAGTCGCCCGGCAGCAGCAACCAAAAATGCCGCCGGCCCTGGAAGAATACCTGAAAAAACGCCGTGCCGAGGTGGAGCAATTCCGGACGGTTAGTCCGGCTTTGAAGCCTTATTATAAGCAGCTGGTGGAGGAGTATTTGAAGGGGAAGTAGGTTTCAAGTTTGCAAGTGGCAAGTTTCAAGTTTTTAAAAAACGGGCATTTCGCGTGAAGCGGGATGCCCGTTTTCGATTTCAACCAATCCTTTACCGCCCTCCCAACCTATAATTCTCTGAGCAATCAACGACTTTTTGTACTATAAAGGAGAATCTAGCAATACTTTTTTTACATGCCTGTGTACAAAAAGTATAACTTTATATGATTACCTTTGAGTCAAGCATCCTCAGCAAAATCTCATGACACGAGAACAGATTCTTCTCGAAATTTCTCTCCTTGAATTTGAAGAGGAAAAAATAAAACAACAAATGCGTTGGCACGCCACTTTCCCTGAATTCGTGCCGGGCGGAAAAAGAGCAGCCAATGATTTTATAAATGAAGGCTTAGACAAACTTCGGGATATCAAAGAGTTGCAAGATTTTTGGTACAAAAAATTACAAGAATTATGACAGTTACAATCGAAGAAAAATCTATCGTTCTCCATTATGAATCGCTCGAAAAGGAATGGTTTTCGCTTGTAACCAAGCAGCAGAAAGCTGCGTTCTGGGAAAAAATGAGCACACTTTTGTCCGAACTGGATCAAACGAAAATCAACCTGTTTTTCGAGCAACTTTACCAAAGTACCAAAGACGTTTCCGAGCGTTTGGAACTGGCTAAAAAACGCGCCGAGTTGGCGGGCTTCAAAAGCCAAACTGCTTGACCCCGCACCCGCTGGAGTGGCATCTACAACATGTAAATAATTAAATCTGCCCAAGATGTGCGGGGTCAAAAGACCCTACGCACGGCGGAATGTGGGTTGGCAAGGAAGGGATATTTAAGTAGCTCGGAAATCCTGGGGTGCTTTAAGCACCCATCTCCAGCTTGTCATCTTGTCGAGACCCGTCCGCATCAAGTGCGCTTTGGTCGAGTATTTGCCCTACTGACCACTCAAAAGGGCAAGTACTCGGGGTTCGCGCAGGTGATGCGGACAGGTCTCGACAGGACGACAACTCACACTGAGCTGTTGATAGGAAGTATTTAAAGTTGTTTTTTGGGCGTTTCCCCAAAACTTTATGGCGGGCAGGCGACAATTTTAGACTATCTCCCCTAAGCTTTCTCCGCATAGCAATACATTAGCATTATTCTTTTGAAAAACGGTTCCCCGCCGCTCTGTTTTGACCTGTCCTCCCTGGTAAAAACGAGCTTTTTGCTTTTCGCACATTATAACCGATTATGCGAGACAGCTGTATTACAGTTGCCAGTGGGCGCGATAGCTGCGTTTATTGCTATTTTTTGTTTCTAAATATGATCACAATTCTATTTTTTCACCATAAAACTCTTTATTTTATGAGAACTTATTCTTCTCTTCTCTTCTCTTCTCTTCTCT
>JAUSMG010000269.1 GCA_030645295.1 Saprospiraceae bacterium
TGTAGGTGTCCACCAATTCCTGAAATTGGGTGCGCTCGAAAATGCCCGTATCCTCAGCGAACAAACAGAACAACACCCGCACCAAGTACACTTCGACGGCGTGGCCTGTGTAGCCCGCTTCCTCCAAAGTGTCGTGCAACCGCCCCATGCGTTCGGCGGCTTCGATGTTTACCGGGTCTTCGTCTTTGTAGCTGCGCTTTTGGTAGCCCGCCATAAACCCAAAAAGGTGAACGTGGGCGGACAATTCGCGCAAAGTAAATTCGTGCTTTGCGCCCGTGTCGAGGTCGTACAATTTGAACCGCTCGAAATCAGAAACGAGGATGTATTTGGGCAATTCGTGTTCTTTCAGGCCGGGGAAATAGTCTTTGGCTTGTTGGAATGCTTTGTCCAGGTCTTTGTCCTTCGACTTGTGTTCCACCAAAATAACCCCTTTCCAAAGCAGGTCTATAAAGCCCTGTTTGTTGTCGAGCTTGCGCACCGATGTTTCAAAGGTTGCCAGCCGACGGCGCGACACGTCAAACACATGAAAAAAGCCATCCCAAAAGGATTTGGCCTCAGCGTCTTCGCTGGTTTCGTGTTCCCACTCTTTGGAGAAAGCGAGGGCGCGGGCTTTGATTTCGTTCCAACTTAGTGGCATAGGGTGGGCGGGTAGATGGGTGAGCGGGTGGGCAAATGTATCTCGTTTTTGCTTTCTTTGAAACCCGTGCTCAAACAGTCAACGGTGTTGTCCACAAACTTACCTATCTTTGCTCCCGAATAATGAAATCTTACCTCGGCATATTGCTCCTGCTCACCGCTTGTTTCGTTGCTTTGCCAACGAGCACGGTTTTGGCTTGTGACAATGCTGTCTTCATTCAAGGGCAAGTAAAAGCCGCACTGTCATCCGCAGATGACCATTGTGTGCCCACGGCGGACGACCCTTGCAACGACATGCACCCCGGCCAGGATTGTCCGCCCGACACAGACGGTTGCGGGCATTGCCACTGCCCGGGTTGCTGTACAAGTGGGGGTATGACCTATGCAGGTTTTTTTAAAAGTACCTTTACTGAACTGCCAGCCCCAGATTGGTCCTATGACCGCCGGGCTGCCAATTTCTGTTATGGTGCACCGGACACATCGGCTCACTTAACTGCCCTTTTTCAGCCTCCACGAGTGTGAATTAGCCTTTCCCGTTTTTTGATTTTTTAAAAACGAACACTGTAAGTCAAGCACTTGCGGTGCATCTCTCATTTGGCTTTAATTCACTATCCTGCAACAGGCATGATCAATCGAATCATTCATTTTTCCATTCACAACAAGTTCGTGATAGGCATCGGCACACTCGCGCTCATTGCGGCGGGCGTGTGGTCGTTCACCAAGCTGCCAATAGACGCAGTCCCCGACATCACAAACAACCAAGTACAAATCATCACCCTCTCGCCCACGCTGGCGACAGCGGAAGTGGAGCAGTATATCAGCGCACCCATTGAAATCGCCGCCAAAACTATCCCCGATCTCGTCGAACTCCGTTCCATCAGCCGCTTCGGGCTGAGCGTGGTGACGGTTGTTTTTGACGAAGACAAGGACATCTGGCTGGCCCGTCAGCAAATCACCGAGAAGCTAAAAGAAGTCGAGGAAGATTTACCTGCCGGGGTTGGCACACCTGAACTCGCGCCCGTCTCTACTGGCTTGGGTGAGGTGTACCAATATGTTGTAGAGCCTAAACCAGGCTACGAAAGCAAGTACAACGCCATGGATTTGCGTACCATCCAAGACTGGATCGTGAAACGCCAACTGGCAGGCATCCCCGGAGTTGCCGAAATCAACAGCATGGGCGGCTTGCTGAAACAATACGAGGTAGCCGTAGACCCACAGCGGCTAAACGCTGCCGGGCTGACCATCAGCGATGTGTTCTCGGCTCTTGAAAAGAGCAACCAGAACACCGGTGGTGCGTACATCGAGCGCAACAGCCAGTTTTATTTCATTCGGGGCGAGGGGGTGACACGCTCAATTGATGATCTGCAACGCATCGTTGTTACTCCTGCTGGAGGAGCCGGAGCTGGCTCGCCGCGCACCATTGGCGATATTGCCGAAGTGGGTTTTGGAAGTGCAACCCGCTACGGCGCAGTTACCGAAGACGGCAAGGGCGAAGTGGTCACGGGCATTGTGATGATGCTCAAAGGCTACAATTCCTCTGCCGTGGTAGCCAGCGTGAAGGAACGGCTGGTGCAGGTGCAAAAATCCCTGCCCGAAGGGGTGCAAGTCCGCGCTTTCCTCGACCGGGCGGCTTTAGTGAAACGCACCATTGATACAGTACAACGCAACCTCATCGAAGGTGCGCTCATTGTCATTTTCATTTTGGTGCTGCTGGTCGGCAATTTCAGGGCAGGTCTTGTCATCGCTTCAGTTATTCCTCTGGCAATGCTTTTTGCCTTGTGGATGATGCATTTGTTCGGCGTTTCGGCCAACCTCATGTCGCTCGGAGCCATTGACTTTGGCCTTATTGTGGACGGGGCAGTCATCATCGTGGAGGCTACCCTGTACTATTTTCATACGCATTTCAAGCCCCCTGCGGGAAGCAAGTTCGTGCAGCTCACGCAGGAGCAAATGGACGAGAGCGTTTACAAATCTGCCAGCGGCATCATGCGTTCGTCAGTGTTCGGGGTTATCATCATCCTAATCGTATACCTACCACTGCTGGCATTGGTCGGTATCGAAGGCAAGATGTTCCGGCCCATGGCACAGACAGTGTCCTTTGCCTTGGTGGGTGCATTACTGTTGTCTCTGACCTATGTTCCGATGGTTAGCGCTTTGTTTTTGAGCAAAAAAATTGACAACCGCGTCACCTTTGCCGACCGCATCATCGCGGCTTGCCAACGGGTTTACAACCCTGTGCTCGAAGGCGCATTGCGCATCCCCAAAACGGTGCTGGCGGTCGTGCTCGGTTTATTCGTCGTAGCCATATTCTTTTTTTCCCGGCTGGGAGGTGAGTTCATTCCACAATTAGACGAAGGTGATCTGGCGCTCGAAAGCAGTTTCCCGCAGGGCACTTCGTTGAGCCAGGTCATTGAAGGCTATAAGTTGATTGAAGGCACTTTGATTAGAAACTTCCCGGACGAAGTGGAAGGTATTGTGACCAAAATCGGCGCAGCGGAAATACCCACCGACCCTATGCCTATGAGTGCGGGCGACGTGACCATTCTACTCAAAGACCGGGAAGAATGGAAAGTGACCGATAATAAAGCTGAATTGGTTGAAATGATGGAAGAAAAACTGCGCGGCATTCCCGGCGCGAACATCGAATTCACCCAACCTATCGAACTGCGCTTCAACGAACTGATGACCGGCTCGAAAGGCGATGTGGCCGTGAAAATCTATGGCGAAAACCTCGACACGCTCGCTGCTTTAGCCGCCAGTGCCGACCGTTTGATAAAAACCGTCTCCGGCGTGAGCAGCAAAGTAGAACAGACCTTGGGTCTGCCGCAAATCAATGTCCAGTACAACTATGCCAAACTCGCTCAATATGGTCTGCACGTTAAAGACGTGAACACGGTGCTTAGCACGGCCTTTGCGGGCGCGGTAGCAGGGGTCATCTATGAGGATGGCAAGCGTTTCGACCTCGCCGTGCGCCTCGCCAAAAGCAATCGAGAAGACATCGAAGATGTGCGTAACCTGCTCATCAGCACTGATAATGCCGCGCAAAACATCCCGCTCGGGGAAGTCGCCATTATAGAATACCGCACCTCGCCCGCTCAAATCAGCCGAGACGATGCCAACCGCCGTATAGTCATTGGCGTGAACCTCCTCGGTGGGCGCGACGTAGAAAGTGCGGTTCGCGATATGCAGGAAAAACTGTCGGCTTTGAAATTGCCTCCGGGTTATTTCATTACCTATGGCGGACAGTTTGAGAACCTCAAAGCCGCCAAAGCCCGTCTTGGCGTAGCTGTGCCACTGGCGCTTGTGCTCATCATCGTTTTATTGTATTTCGCTTTTAATTCCATGAAAGAAAGTCTTTTGATTTTTACCGCCGTGCCACTTTCGGCCATCGGTGGTGTGTTCGCGCTGATGCTGCGCGGAATGCCGTTTTCCATTTCAGCAGGCGTAGGCTTTATCGCGTTGTTTGGTGTAGCCGTGCTCAATGGCATCGTTCTCATCGCTTATTTCAACCAGTTGGAAAAATCGGGCGTGACCGATGTCTTGGAACGTATTCGCAAAGGCACTAGCGTTCGATTACGTCCTGTACTTATGACGGCGGCAGTAGCTTCGCTTGGCTTTTTGCCGATGGCCATGTCCACTGGTGCGGGCGCGGAAGTGCAGCGACCTTTGGCGACCGTCGTCATCGGAGGCTTGCTGACGGCTACCTTACTCACGCTCATTGTACTGCCCGTGCTGTACAGCCTGTTTTTCAAAAATACCATTGGTGGGAAAGGACATTCCAAAACGCCCGTTACCGCAGTGCTACTCGTGTTGGCATTTTTTGTTTTTGGAAATACTGCCACTGCACAAACCGCGCTCACAGAGCAGCAAGCCATAGAGATTTTGGAAAAGAACCATCCCGCGCTGCAAGCCGCCGGGCTTCGGGTTACACAACAACAGACGCTTTCGGGTGCAGTCAAAATTTGGGAACCTGGCCAGATTTTTAACAACATCGCCGCTGACCCGGATTTAGGGATGTTTGGAACGACCAGTCTTGGCGTAAGCCAGACTTTTCCTTCAGGAAAAGCCACCCGCGCCAATCGAGCACTCAATGCCCAAAACATCCGGCAAAGTCAAGCCGGATTGCAACTCACGCGCCGCGAACTGATCCTTCAAGTGCGCGAAAATTTCCAGCACATCGGGTATTTGCAAAGTAGAATCACCCTTTTGGCCAGGCTAGATAGCGTGTATCAGAATTTCAACGCGGTGGCCGATGCCCGCTACCGTACGGGTGACGCTTCACAGGCAGAAAAACTCGCTGTGCAGGATCGCGCCGCTCAAATTCGGTTACAAATTGAGACCGCGCGTCGCGAAATTATATCCGACCAATTTGCGCTCGGTCAATTGCTGGGTTTAGGACAATCGGTGCTGGCAATTACTGAGCCTTTAAAGGTTACCGGGTTTTCGCTCGACGATTCTGTGCGGGTGATGAACTCTGCCTACGCTCTGTATGCACAAAGTGCAATAGGACTAGCGGAGGCGCAAAAGAAGGTGCAGCAAGCTGCGCTCGCACCCACGTTTTCGGCAGGGTTATTCGGTCAATACCTCGGCAACGGGGATATTTATCCCGGCTGGCAACTCGGGTTGAATGTGCCTTTATTCAAAAAAGCGCAGCAAAAGCAAGTACAGGCCGCTGGTATTGGGGTACAGGTGGCACAGTCGGAATATCAAAACGCGCTGCTTGCTCAGCAAACCAGGTTGACGGCTTCTATTTTTGAGTTTCAGAAATTTGAGTCACTTACGGCTTACTACGATCAGCAGGGCAGGACGGTCGCTAGTGAATTGCTACGTAGCGGTGCGCTCAACTACCAACAGGGCGAAATCGGGTACTTCGAGTATGTGCTAAATCTCGACCAAGCCCTGCAAATTGAATCGCAGTATCTGGAAAACCTATTGCAACGCAACCTGACAGTGATTGAAATCCAGTACCTGACCAATCAAAACTAAGTAGGTCGCAAGACCAAATTTGACCACTTTTAAAATTTGTCAAATTTTCAGAAACCATTTCTAATTCATTCAAATTCAAGAATATGAAACATAGCAAGCATCTTTTTTTTCTGACCCTGCTTTCCATGGCTACACTCCTTTGGGCAGCCTGCGGTGGCGAACACAAACCCGGTGATGGACACAATCATGGCGCTGAAGAAACTGCCGCCGAGGGTGAACACGCGGAAGGTGAAGAACATGGGGAACATGCCGAAGGCTCGCTCGAACTTACCGCTGAACAGATGAAAAACGTCGGAGTCGAACTCGGGGCTATCTCGCGCCAAAACCTCAGCGACGTGATAAAAGTGAACGGCGAATTGGACGTTCACAGCCAGCACATTGCCACGGTGAGCGCCTTTACCGATGGCATCGTGACGCAAATGCGGGTCGCGCTCAATGCATACGTCAATAAAGGTGCGGTGGTGGCCGTACTGCGCAAACCCGACCTGATTGATCTGCAACAGCAATATTTAGAAGGCAAAAATCAACTCGTGTATGCCGAGCAGGAGTACCAGCGATACAAAGATTTGAAGGAAGCGAACGCGACGGCTACCAAGAATTTTCAGAAAGCCGAGTCAGAACTTCGCTCGTTGCAAACCAACCTAAAAGCCTGGGAAGCGAAACTCCGCCAGATGCAAATCAACCCCGCCACGCTCACAGCGGATAACCTGACCACCAGCATCGTGCTGACTGCACCGATTTCCGGCACGGTCACGCGCCTGAATGCCAATGTGGGCGCGGCACTCAGTGTAGGCACTTCAGTAGCGGACATCGTGGATTTTTCAAAAATTCATACCGACTTTTTTGTTTTTGAAAAGGATGTGCAAAAAGTAAAAGTGGGGCAAAAAATATCCTTCAACTTCCCTTCCAATCCACAACAAGTGTATCTCGCTATTATCAAGGGCCTGGACAAAGCGCTAGACCCGGAGAAAAAAGCCTTGCGCATCCATGCCGACATTGACCGGACCGGAACTATTCCCAGTGGTGGTTTCACAGACGGTACATATGTGGAAGGACGAATTGAACTCAGTGGTAAAGGTGTAGATGCCCTACCCAAAGAAGCATTAGTTAAAGACGGCACACAAGATTTTATTCTCGTTGTTGATGAGAAAGAGGCAAGTGGTAACATCCGATTTAAAAAAGTGCCGGTGACAGTGGGTGCAATGAACGATGCTTTTGCAGAAGTAAAGCCACTGGAAGCTTTGCCAGCGGGGACGCAAGTGGTGCTGAAAGGCGCTTTTTTCGTAGCTGCTCAGGGGAAAGTGGGAGAAGATGGGCACGGGCACTAACCTTCATCTTTTTACAATCTAAAACTTCACATTTGAGTTTAATTTCATCATGAACAAAATCCTTTACCTGCTCTTCTGGGCAATGCTTTTCACCGTTCAATCTTTCGAGTGTTGGAAGCAAGCGGGATTTCCGAAGTAGTCAAGTAGTTTTTAAACTCTAAGGCAACACCCGAAAGGCAAATTGTCTTTCGGGTGGCTTTTTTCAAATTCTGTTATGCAAAAAAATGCCACCCCCCACGTCCATACTTACGACGCACAAGGCCGAATGACCTGCTGCACCTTAGAAGAAAAAATACAGGTCAAATCTGGCCCACCACAGTTGCAGCCTCATTCCGATGACGATGGTCACGACCACGACCATGAGGGAGACGCAACGCACAGTCTGTGGCGCGAATACCTGCCTGCCATTGTAAGTTTTGTACTGTTGCTCAGTGGCATCTCACTTGAGTATTGGCTGAAAGCCGGGTGGTTTACCGGCTGGATTCGTGTAGTGTGGTATTTAGCTGCTTATCTACCCGTTGGCCTGCCTGTACTGAAAGAAGCCATAGGTGCTATCAGGAAAGGAGAGGTTTTCACCGAATTTTTGTTGATGAGCATCGCCACAGTCGGCGCATTCGCCATAGGAGAATATCCAGAAGGGGTTGCCGTGATGCTGTTCTACGCCGTCGGCGAATTGTTCCAAACCGCTGCCGTACGCCGCGCCAAAGGCAATATCAAAGCCTTGCTCGACGTACGACCCGACCAGGCTACGGTGTTGCGTGACGGGCAATTTCAGGAAGTAAAACCTGAAACGGTACAGGTAGGCGACACGATCCGGGTCAAACCTGGCGAGCGCGTACCGTTGGATGGCATTTTGCTGGGTGAGTCAGCTGCATCCTTCGACACTGCTGCGCTCACAGGAGAGAGTAAGCCCCGCAGCATCAATACAGGCGAGCCGGTATTGGCTGGAATGGTGAGCTCCGAAAGCGTGGTAGAGGTGAAAGTGACCAAACCATTTGGCGAAAGCAGCATAGCCCGCATCCTTGAACTGGTGCAGAACGCTACAGCTCGCAAGGCACCAACGGAATTGTTCATCCGCAAATTTGCCAAAATTTATACCCCAATTGTGGTGTTGCTGGCAGTACTGCTCATTGTCGTGCCATACTTCGCCGTATCCGATTATGTGTTCCGCGACTGGCTTTACCGTGCACTTATTTTCCTCGTCATTTCCTGTCCTTGTGCGCTCGTCATTTCGATACCATTGGGCTATTTCGGAGGCATCGGTGCAGCCTCTCGCAATGGTATTTTATTCAAAGGTTCAAACTTTCTGGACCTGATGACCAAAGTGAATACGGTGGTGATGGATAAAACCGGGACACTGACTCATGGTGTTTTCAAGGTGCAAAAAGTGGAAGTAGCAGAAGAGGCTTTCCCTGAAAATGAAATACTGTTGCTGGCTGCCGCGCTCGAACAACACTCCACGCACCCGGTCGGCAAGGCCCTGATAACATACGCAGATGAAAAGAAAATTGATTGGAAAAAAGCCACCGTCTCCGAAGTAAAGGAAATTGCCGGACACGGACTGACAGGACAAGTGAATGGAAAGCAGGTCATGGTTGGGAATACCAAATTACTGACAAAATTCAAGGTTTCCTTCCCACCTGCCCTTGATGCGGAAGTGGACACGATTGCCGTGGTGGCTATTGGAGGAAAGTATGCTGGTTTTGTCACCATCGCTGATGAAATAAAACCAGACGCAAAGCAGACGGTAGCTGACCTGCAACGTGCCGGTGTACGCGAATTGGTGATGCTTTCCGGCGACAAAGACGCGGTAGTACAAAAAGTAATTGCCGCGCTGGGCATCAAGCAGGGCTTTGGCGACTTGCTACCTGAAGGCAAAGTTGAAAAAGTAGAAGCACTGAAACGCGACAATCCCGGCCGTGTTATCGCCTTTGTGGGCGACGGTATCAATGACGCACCGGTGCTTGCTGTGTCAGACGTGGGCATTGCCATGGGCGGACTCGGTTCCGACGCGGCAATCGAAACCGCCGATGTGGTGATTCAAACCGACCAGCCTTCGAAAGTGGCAATGGCTATCAATATTGGCAAAGCAACTCGCCGGGTGGTATGGCAAAATATCGGGCTGGCATTTGGAGTAAAGGCTGTTGTACTGGTATTGGGAGCAGGTGGTCTGGCAACGATGTGGGAAGCGGTTTTCGCGGATGTGGGTGTGGCGTTGCTGGCGATTTTGAATGCGGTGAGGATTCAAAGAATGCAGTTTTGAAATAGGCTGCAAGTACCAATCAATATGATTACCACAAAATCAATCTTCATTTTTGTGCTTGCAGGTCTCTTCGAGATTGCAGGCGGCTACCTTGTTTGGCTCTGGTTAAAAGAAAGCAAACCAGCCTGGTACGGACTTTTGGGTGGACTTATCCTGGCCCTTTATGGCGTTGTAGCAACTTGGCAGAATGCCAGTTTTACCAAAGTCTATGTGGTGTATGGCGGGGTCTTCATCATCATTTCTTTTTTATGGGGTTCCCTAATAGACGGGTTTAAACCAGACAAATATGACGTTATTGGTGGAATTATTACCTTGTTAGGCATTTCCATCATCTACTATGCTCCAAGATCATAATAAGATTATCAACCAACTTGACAATTCAAAATCACTTTTAAAATGCGAATCCTCACCATTTGTTTGCTAGCAGCAATTCTGTTGCTTTCCTGCAAGCGAAAACAACAGAACGACGCATTAACGGTCAGCCAGTCTTTTGACAAATTGAATGTTGTCAATACTGACAAGGAAATCGCCTGCAAACTGACAACGCCGGAGTTGCAAGCCCGCAAAGCAGGGGCTGTCGCAGAGTTGAAAAAGAAAATCCTCGAAACCGTGGAAACCGAAAACGGTTACGCCTTCCGATTTGCCGGATCGGACGAGACGCTCGGCCAACTCATGGTTTTCATCCAGGCAGAACGCCAGTGCTGTAGTTTTTTTACTTTCAAACTCGGTATTCAAGACCCAGAGAGCCCAATTTGGCTGGAAATTTCGGGCCCAATTGGCGCAAAGGAATTTGTGAAAACCGAACTTGAACTAACAACCGCAATACAATGAAATTCTACTGGATTATGCCTCAAGGCATAAAAGAACATTACCGCCGCGAACTGGATTTGTACCAAACCGAGTTCGCGCAGCGAAACATGCCACTGGCTTGGCGTCACCTCGAACGCGCTCACATTTTGGCACAAGCATGGCCGCGCGAACACTCGTATGTGCACTGGCGGATGCTGCTGTTTGGCATTCACATCAAAAGCGGACGCGAAATTCTGGGGCAAATTCCCCGCTTGCTGGTAGGTGGAGTAAAATCCTTCGTTGGTAAGATTCCGGTCGGCAACACGGGAGGGGCAAACGTGCCGCCGTTGCAGCCGATGGAAATACCGAAGGATTTGGAGGCAATTTTAGCCGAATATTAATGAAGTGGCTTCGTAATTACCCGTCCCCCTTCCTTCACTTGTTCACTGGCCGGTTGAACAATAATATCGCCCGGAAATAGCTGGCCAAATACTTCGGTTCTATCCTTAAAGACAAAACCGGTTTTGATGGGGATGAAACGGGCGGTATCTGCTTCTATTCTGATGACGTATTGTTTTTCGAGGGTCGAAACTATGGCATTGCTGGGAACAACAAAGGTGCTGTCGGAGCGTACGAGTTTCATTTTTATGTTGGCGTACATCCCGCTTTTTAGCCGATTACCGGGATTGGGAAAGTCGAATTGCCAGACTTCGCTTTTGGTGGTTTCAGTGAGGGTATTTCCCCGGCGAGCAAAGGTCGCTTTGAAATCCCTTCCTGGCATGGAAGGGACGGTGAAGGTGGCTTGCTTGCCTTGTAGGGTAGCGGTGGAGTACGTTTCAGGTACGGCGACTTCTAAACGCAGCCTGCTGTTGTCTTCTATTTCAAGCAGGTGTTGGCGATTGTCCGCACCTACCAGTTCACCGGCATCTACATGCCGCGCCGTAACCACGCCAGCAAAAGGACTGCGAATTTTTAAGTAATTGACCATTTCCTGTACGTTTCTTCTGGAAAACTGAGTGGCCTCCCAGCTGAGACTATCCGCAAGTTTTTTATTGGTCAATCTGATTATTTCCGCTTTGGAGATAAAGTCAGGGGATTTTGCCAATTGAATTGCGCGGTCGTATTCATCCTTGCTGGAAAGATATTGGGTGTAAGCCGTTTGCATTCGTTCGTTCAGTTCTGACAGGCGCATTTGCTGTTCAGGCGCATCTATTTCCGCCAGTAGTTGCCCGGCAGAGACCCGGTCACCCATATCCACGTATATTTTTCGGACATAACCGGCGACACGGCTATAAATTTTCACCGATTCAAATGGCTTCAACTCGGCAGGCAAAGAGATTTCTTTTGCTTCCACTGAAGGTTGCAAAGCAATAGTAGTGTATATCCGGGTAGAAGTATCCGTTGTGGCAGGCGTTTCTTTTTTGCCGCAAGCCGATGCGGTCAGCAAAAAGGAAATCAGGACTGCAATATGTGTTTTACGAATTTTCATCTTCAGGCATTAATGATACGGAACGTTGGCGCACACCCTGCATGAGCCAGCCGTAAACCAGTGGTAAAATAAACAAGGTGACAATTGTGGAAAGGGCCAGCCCACCGATAGCGGCAACGCCCAGCGGCGCGATTTGCTTGCCCGTTTCCCCCAAGCCGGAGGCAAGAGGAATCATGCCTGCAATCATGGCGGCGGCAGTCATTAGTATAGGGCGCAACCGCAGGAAAGCGCCTTCGATGGCACTTTTCCAAGCCGGTTCTCCCTTTCGCCGAAAACCCTCCGCCGCATTTATCAACAAAATGCTATTGGCCACTGAAACGCCCAACGCCATGATCGTGCCGGTGAATGACTGTATGTTGAGCGTATTGCCGCTGATATGCAACAACAACAGGGAACCGAGCAAGACAGAGATAGCAGCCATTAAAACAGCCGCAGCGATGCGGAAACTTTGAAAGTTGGCGGCAATCAGCAGGAAAATTGCAACAAAGGCGACAAGCAAACCATTTTGCAACTCGGCAAGGGTTTGGGTAAGCACCTGGGCTTGCCCTTTTTGAAGTATGACCGTGCCTTTGGGCAGTTCGCCCAGGCTGCTAATCACGTGCTCTACTTCTTTCAGAGCCATGCCTAAATCCTTGCCTTCCAGGTTGGCGGTCACATTCACGACCCGCTGCTGATTGTAACGCTGATAAACGCCGTAACTGACCGATGGCGAAACGGTGGCCACGTCGCGCAAAAGCAGGTGGTTTCCGCCCTTACCGACCGGGATGTTTTCGATGCTTTCCAAAGAATTCATCTGCCGTTGAGAAAATTCAACCTGCACCTGATAAGTATTGCCGGATTTGGGATCGAGCCAGTGAACGGGCGCGATAAAACGGCTGCTGGATGTTCCGGCAATAACGGCATTGCCTATTTCTTCTACCGTCAGCCCCAATAAGCCAGCGCGTTCCCGGTCAATGTCAATTTTGGCCGATGGATAATCCAAAGGCACCCCAATTTGCACATCGCGCAGCCAAGGCAAGGTTTTTAGTTTTTCGGAAAGGGTTTCGGCAATGGTGCGGCTTTGTTCCAGGTCTTTGCCGATAACGGCGATGTCCAGCGGGGTTGTAGAGCCCAGGCTCATCACCCTGTCCACCAGGTCGGCAGGTTCAAAGGAAATGGTGGCCGCAGGCAGGGTTTGGGCAAAATCGGCTCTCATTTTTTCCCGCAGCGCCGAAAGAGAAATACCGCTACCTGAACGCAATTTCACCTGCACGACCGCTTCATAAGGGCCGTTTGTCCAAAGATAAATCGTGTTATTGGGAAAGCTGGATGGCTGTGCGCCCACAAAGGCAGAGGTAATTTCCACATTTTCCTTACCCGCCAATGCAGCGATGCGGTTCAATGCTTCCACGGTCACTTCTTCGGTGCGCTCCATCCTCGTACCTGCATTCAGCCGAAGTCTGAATTGAAACTGCCCGCTGTCGGCACGCGGGAAAATCTCCGACCCGATGGAGCTGAGCAGTAGCCCGATACTTGCCGCCGCAACTAACATATAAACCGCAACGATAGGGGTTTTCCATTTTTCCCATGCTGATATGCGGCGGCGGTATGCCTGCTGCATTCTCCCAAATTTTCCGGAATCATTTTGTGAATGGCGCAAAGTATTCGGAAGCACCCAAGCCGAGACAACAGGTACCAGCGTTTGCGAGAGCAAAAAAGATATAACCATGGCAAAGCCTACCGCCGTAGATAGCGGTTGAAACATTGCCCTGGGTAAGCCGCTCATAAAAAACGACGGCACAAAAACGGTAAGGATGCAAAGCAGGATAAGCAATTTGGGGAGTGATATTTCCAGGGAAGCATCAAGAATGGCCCGCCGTTTCGCTTTCCCCATTTCCAAATGGCGGTGAATGTTTTCGACTGTTACGGTGGCTTCGTCCACAAGGATACCTACCGCCAGCGCCAGCCCGCCCAGCGTCATCAGGTTGAGCGTTTGGCCGGACATGAATAAAAAAGTAACCGCACCCAACAGGGCTATCGGTATTGTAAGCATGACGATAAAAGCACTGCGAAGGTCACCGAGAAACAGCCATACCATTAGCCCGGTCAGCAAAGCACCAAGCAAGGCTTCTGTAACCAGTCCCCTCAAGGATTTGATAAGGTATTCGCTTTGGTCAAATTCATAACTTACCTGAATACCATCCGGAACGGCTGCCTGCATAGCGGGTAAGGCATTTTTCACATTCTGCACCACCTGCCAGGTGGAAGCGTCGCTTCTTTTTGATACCGGAATATATACAGAGCGTTTGCCGTTAATCAAGGCATAGCCGGTCGTCACGTCGGAGCCGTTAAATACAGTCGCCACGTCGCGGACAAACACGGTGTACTGCCCACCCTGTTTCACTGCCAGATTTTCTAATTGTTTAATGTTGCCGACGACCGAATTAATTGGTGTGATCACGTTCTCATCGCCTATGCGAACGTTACCGGCAGGTGTCACGAGGTTGCCCGTAGATATAGCATCCACTACTTCTTCCGGAGAAATGCCAAGGCTTCGCAACTTGTCGGGGTTTACCTGGACAATAACGGCTTTTTGGTTGCCGCCGAAAGGAGGCGGGGCGCTCACTCCTTCCAGGGAGGAAAACATAGGGCGTACTTTGAACAAAGCCAGGTCTTGAATTTCGGTCAAAGAATACTGCTCGCTCCTGAATACCAACTGTCCGACCGGCACCGTCCCCGCATCGTACCGAACGATAAAAGGCGGCACGGTTCCTTCCGGCATTTTCGATTTTGCCCGGGTTACATTCGTTACCACTTCCGCCATTGCCTGATTCATGTTGGTGCCGGGATGGAATTGTAACTTAATGAGCGCGTAATTCTGCACCGATTTCGATTCCACGTAT
>JAUSMG010000032.1 GCA_030645295.1 Saprospiraceae bacterium
TTTAATATTACGTTTGCCCCATCATGGAAAAAAAACAAGGCCAACTCGTACGCAGCGTAACACTTGCTGCAGCCACCATTTTAGTGGTGAGTTCCGTAATCGGATCAGGCGTGTACAAAAAAGTCGCACCCATGTCCGCCGAATTGCTCTCGCCCGATCTGGTCCTCTGGGCCTGGGTGCTGGCGGGGATCATTAGTTTGTGTGGCGCCCTCAGCAATGCCGAGATTGCGGGTATGATGGCCGACTCCGGGGGTGAATATGTGTATTTTCGAAAGATTTATGGGCGGTTCATGGCTTTTTTATGGGGTTGGAGCACTTTTGCGGTGATTAAAACAGCCGCAGTAGCCGGTATTGCGTATGTATTTTCGCAGTCGTTCAATTCGATTTTTCCGCTGCCACATTTACCAGAATCCATCGAAAGTATGGAGTTTCTGGTGTTCAAACCTTTTGAAAACGCAGGGGTAAAAGCCCTTACCATCAGCTTGATATTGACCCTCACTTTCCTGAATTCCCGTGGGCTCAGAGGGGCAGCAGCCCTGAGTACCTGGATTACCCGACTGGTTATCCTTGGATTGTTGGGCATCGTAATTTCAGGACTGGCTTTTGGCGGTGGGAGTATGGCCAATTTCCAGACTCCGGCCACTTCGTTTGTACAGCGTGAATGGACCGATTTTGCCTTCATCAAAGCCATGTTTACGGCATTGTTGGCGGCATTTTGGGCTTACGAAGGTTGGAACACCCTTGGCTTTATTGGGGGAGAAATTAAAGATCCAAACAGAAACCTGCCACTTGCTCTGTTTGCAGGCATGATGGTCATTATCGGAGCCTATTTTATTGTCAATTTCACCTACCTCTATGTGCTGCCGATCGACCAGATCGTAAGTGTTCACCAGGCGCAAAACGAGATCGCTGCCGTAGCGGTGGTAAGGCATTTTGCGGGTGGATTTGGCGCGACTTTGATTTCCATCGTAATACTTATTACCACCCTTGGCTGTACCAATGCCACCATTCTTATGCCGCCACGGGTGTATTATGCCATGGCCAAAGACGGCTTGTTTTTCCGTCGGGCAGCAGAAATTCACCCCAAATACCATACCCCCAACCCGGCCCTTTGGATGCAGGGGTTATGGGCTTGCTTACTCGTGCTTTCGGGCAGTTTTGACCAATTGACCGACATGCTGATCTTTGCAGCGTTCTTTTTCTACGGCGCCACAGCCTTCGGCGTATTCATCATGCGCAGGCGCGAACCCGACGCCGAGCGGCCTTACCGGGTGTGGGGATATCCGCTGGTGCCGGCTTTGTTTGTCATTTTCTGCGTCACCCTGATTGTCGTCACCTGTTTTACACACCCCCGCGAAGCAGGCCTTGGCGTGGTGTTGATGTTGACGGGTGTGCCGTTTTATTTCTGGTGGAGCCGGAAGGAACGATGAACTATAAACTATGAAGTTTGAGCATCTTCAATTTTCTTAGAAATTTCATCGTTCATCGTATATCGTTCATAGTTCATCGTTCATCGTTCAATAATGCATTCCGACCACCGCTACATCGAAGCCTTGCGCCGCAATGACGAGCGCAGTATTCGCGAGATTTACAAGCAACATTCAGCGCAAACCATTCGCTGGGTGGTAGCTCGCGGCGGCTCATCCGACGATGCGCAGGATATTTTTCAGGAAGCTTTGGTCGCTATTTTCCAAAAGGCACAAAATGCAGATTTTGTGCTCACTTGTCCCCTGGGAGCATTGATCCATGTCATTTGTTCGCGCAAGTGGATCGACCGGATCCGACAAAATAACCGCGATGCGGGGGTAAGAAAAGAAGAGGAACTCCGATATGAATCAGAAGCCGAAGGAGATGTATTGATCGAAGCGGAAGAAGTCCTGGCTGAACAAGCCAAACAATCGCGTTTGCGGGAGGCTTTTCAGCAGATCAGCGAACTCTGCCAACGGCTGCTAACCCTCCTTTCCAATGGGACGAAGCCCCTTGAGGCTGCAGAAATACTCCAAATGAACAGTGTGGACACCCTTTACCGGCGCAAAAACGCCTGCACTGAGCGTTGGCGCGCATGCTATGAAGCGGTTAATTAATGAAGTGATGGAGTGATGAAGCGATAGAGTGATAGCGCATCACTTCATCACTCTATCACTTCATCA
>JAUSMG010000044.1 GCA_030645295.1 Saprospiraceae bacterium
TTCACTCACTCACTCATTCACTCACTCACGCATTCACTCACTCACACATGAAAGCGAACAACATTCTAGAAACGATTGGCAATACGCCCCACGTACGCATCAACCGCCTTTTTGGCGACAAACACGAAGTCTGGATAAAACTCGAACGCGCCAATCCAGGCGGCAGCATCAAAGACCGTATTGCACTCTCGATGATCGAAGATGCTGAACGCAAGGGCGAATTGAAGGCCGGAAGTGTCATCATTGAACCCACAAGTGGAAACACCGGCATCGGGTTGGCCATGGTAGCCGCTGTGAAAGGGTATTCATTGATATTGGTGATGCCTGAAAGTATGAGCGTGGAACGCCGTCGCCTGATGGCCGCCTACGGGGCGCAATTCGACCTCACGCCTCGCGAAAAAGGCATGAAAGGCGCCATTGCGCGGGCCCAGGAACTGGTAGATCAGATTCCCGGTGCATGGATGCCACAACAGTTTGAGAATGAAGCCAATATCGCTGTACACAAGGCTACTACAGTGAAAGAAATCCTTGCCGACTTTCCCGAAGGTCTGGATGTTTTAATTACAGGTGTTGGCACTGGTGGCCACATCACGGCACTGGGAGAGGAACTGAAAAAGCATTTCCCCCAGTTGAAGATCTACGCGGTGGAGCCTACTCTCAGCCCCGTTATTTCTGGTGGACAACCGGGTCCGCACCCCATCCAGGGCATTGGAGCAGGCTTTGTGCCACTCAATTTGCATACCGATATTTTGGACGGCGTGATTCAGGTAGAAAAAGACCATGCTTTTGAATATGCCCGCAGGGCTACTTTGGAAGAAGGTATTTTCGGCGGAATTTCGTCGGGCGCAACCCTGGCTGCCATTGCGCAGAAACTTCCCGAGATCCCGGACGGGTCGCGCATTTTGGGCTTCAATTACGATACCGGGGAGCGGTACCTTTCAATCGAGGGATTGTACCAATGGGAGGGTGCGGAGTCCGTTTCAATCCCCGTTGCGACGTCCGCACAATAAAAAATTTAAAAAATCTGCACAAAATGGCATGTTATGCGCACTCCTGCGTATGACATGCCATTTTATTAATACCATTTTAAGTTCATTACATATTTATTTGCTAAAAGAATCAGACTTTTGCAGTTCGTAATAAAAGAGAGAAGTTCGATTGCTAAACCCTTTTTATTTTAGCACGATATTTGCTCTTCTTTAATCATGCCGCTCGGCAACAAATTTTCCAATCTTATGAAAGTATTTCGACTTACTAAAATCTTTGCCCTCGGGGCCATCCTTCTCGGGATGATGCTCATTCCGCAGTCTTGCGCTGAAGACGAAAACAATAATTTTCTCCCCACCGCCCACGACTTTGACCACAAAGTGTTCTGGGAGTGGAACGAGACTTTCCTTCAAATTGACCGCTACGCCTCAGGTTACCGTCCGGGCCCTGGACCACGTGCTCTGGCTTATTTAGGTCTCTCGGCCTATGAATGTGTGGTTTCTGCCATTCCAGAAAACCGCTCCATTGCAGATCTTTATGTTGGACTCGATGTACCTAAAGCAGATCCGAATCTTGAATATTACTGGCCCGCCTGTATCAACGAGTCGTATGCATACCTGATGGAGCGTTTTTTCCCGCACATGCAAAACGACCCAAGCGCGAATGTAACCAACGCCTTTGCTTTGATCGAATCTACCCGTGTCAGATTGCGTGGCAAATATGCACAGGAAACAACTCCTGAGATCCTGGAGCGTTCTGAGAAATTCGGTCGTGAAGTGGCCGCTGCTGTTTATGTCTGGGAGCAAGCCGACCAGATTGGTCACAATGCTTTTCTGAATCCTCAGCCTGTTACATACATTCCACCCCCTGGCCCAGGTCTGTGGCAACCCACACCGCCCGATTTTAACAAAGCTATGTTCCCACAGTGGGGACAGGTACGCACTTTCGCCATCAGGCAGGAAGAAAGATTGTGTCGCCCTCCGATCGCATATGGTGAACACACTGCTTCTCCTTTCTATTCTCAGGCCTTAGAGGTTTATAGCACCGTCAATGCGATCAATAACCCTCCTGCCGGTTTGGAAGATTGGGCTGCCAACCAACGTTGGGCTGCTATTTTCTGGAGCGACGATATCCTCAACCTGACATTTGCCCCACCACCACGTCTCATGGCAGTGCTTAATCAGGTAGCGGCCAACGAAGAGCTGGATCTGGCCGGCTGCGCTGAAGCGTATGCCAAAATGGGTTTGGCGCTTAGTGATGCCGGTGTTGCACTTTGGCACTCAAAGTATGTTTACAATGTAGAGCGGCCCATTACTTACATCCGCCGCGTGGTTTCGCAACAGCATCCTGAAGCAGCCGATTGGTTGTCCATTTTGGATGCTACTTCAGTGGGTGGACAGTATGGTATAACTCCTGCTTTTCCGGCCTACCCCTCCGGTCACTCCGGCTTTGGCGGCGCAGGCGGAAAGATCCTTTCCTCTTTCTTTGAATACAATGCCAATCACCCTGGCACTTATACATTCACCGACTTGTGTCACCAGCTTCGCACGGAATTCCTGGGCACACCGCGTGTATTCACGTCCTTCTCTCAGTTGGGCGAGGAAGATGCTTACTCGCGTATTCCATTGGGGGTACACTTCCGCATGGACTGTGAGGTGGGCCTCGAAGTGGGCCGTCTGGCCGCTCAGCGTGTGCTGGAATTGCCCTGGAAAAAATAGACTTTACGATTTTATACCCGCCATAGTTTTAACGAAGGCGGGTGGATGTACGATCCTTCGTACATTTCTTTTAATAAGGAATCGGGGCGAATGGCAAAGGCCGTTCGTCCCGATTTTTTGTTTAACTGACTGGTTTGAATAAAATTTATACCTTTCAACAAATATCTCTCTTCTCATGAAAACAAGCCTACGCTTAAGCGGTATTTCGCTCTGCATTTTGTTCACAGTTTTCTCCTGTGGACCTACCGATCCACCGCCGCCGGAGCCTAAATTCCCCCTGACCAGCCAGTTCGATCATCAGGTATACTGGGAGTGGAATGAGTTGTTTAAAAAACTGGATCGTGTTGCTACCGGTTATCGACCCTGCCCTGCTCCCCGTGCATTGGCCTATTTGGGACTTTCTGCTTACGAATCGGTGGTGCCGGGAATGCCCTTCCACAAATCACTCGCGCCGCTCTTCCAAGGTCTTAATATTCCACAGGCGGAGCCGAATGTAGATTACTTCTGGCCGGCATGTGTGAGCGAGTCATACGCCTATATGCTCGAAAGATTTTTTCCCCATCTTGAAGTGAGCCCAAACCCTGACGCGGTGGCGGCATTCAAGGAGATCGCATTACTCCGCAACTCACTTCATGATCAATATGCCGAAGGCGATGTTACATTTGGCGCCCTGAAACGCTCTGAACAATTTGGCCGCGATGTAGCTACGGCGGTTTTCAACTGGTCAAAAACGGATTTCATGGGGCATAATGTATTTCTTGATCCTCAGCCAAGTTCCTATTTTCCTCCCAACGACCCAGGCCTTTGGCAGCCAACTCCTCCAAATTTCGATAAAGCGTTTTTCCCTCAATATGGTCAAGTTCAAACCTTTGCGATGGCCCAGGGAGATTTGATCACGTCTCCGCCTATCCCTTTTAGCGAAAACCCGTCATCGGCATTTTATGCACAAGCATTCGAAACATTTCAAACGGTAGACATCATTAAAAACCCTGATCCCAACCAGGAATCATGGGCTTATAGTCAGCATTGGATAAGCGAATTTTGGAGCGACGACAATCTTTATTCTACTTTCTCTGCAGGCACCCGTTGGATATCCATTGCTGACCAAATGGCGGCGAACGAGGAACTCAATCTCGCCGTTTGTGCGGAGTTGTACGCCAAGTTAGGCCTCGCATTGCACGATGCCACTGTAGCCCTTTGGGCCTCAAAATATTACTACAATGTAGAGCGACCCATTAGTTATATCCATCGGGTATTCCCCCCTGATTATCACATAGCATCCGAATGGAGTACACTGCTCAACAATCCTGTCAATGGCTCTATCGGCATTACCCCGGCGTATCCTTCCTACCCTTCCGCACACGCAGGGTTTGCAGGCGGCGCTGCAAAAATACTTTCGTCCTTTTTAGAAAACACACCAGGATACGACGACAATTATGTTTTCACAGACCGTTCCCACCAGTATGAAACAACATTTTTGGGGGTACCAAGGGTGTTTTCTTCCATTACTCAAATGGGGGAGGAATGCGCGTATTCACGAATCCCGTTAGGCGTTAATTACCGCTATGATTGCGAGGTGGGTTATCAATTGGGGGAGAAAGCGGCACAGTGTGTGTTGGAGTTGCCTTGGAAAAAGTGATTTTTTAGGACACTTGGACTGTTAGACGTTGGACTAAGAACTGCTTCGATCTCAATTTGAGGGTAATAAATGTCTGATTTTAAGTCCATAAAAATCGTGCGGGGCGAATGGCTTGGTTTGCCATTCGCCCCGCACATTTATATCCAAAGTCTAATGTCCAACGTCCAGAGTCCAACGTCCAGAGTCCAATGTCAAAAATCTCACTCCCCCTCCTTGTATTTCTCCCAGCTGGTCTTGTTGTAAATTTCTTCTGCAGCAAAACGCAGTTCTTTCATCAAATCAGGAGATTCTTTGAAGCCCGGAGAGATCATAATACGCTCGTATTTTTCATTGAGATATACCAGGGTTGGGTAACCCATTTTTCCGTCCAGCAGCGCATAAGCTAATGAATGGATTCCGCCGCGACCATTGTCGTTGGCGACGAAGCCAAAGGTTTCTTCACTGAACTTGATTTCCTCCCGTTGTTCGGCATTGAGCTTCACCGGGTAAAAATTTTCATTGATATACGCCATAACCGCAGGGTCCGAAAAAGCGCCTTTATCCATTTTTTTGCACCAGCCGCACCAGTTGGTGAACACATCCACCACGATTTTTTTAGGCTTGGTTTTATTGAGCGCTACGGCCTCTTCCCAGGTGTACCATTTGAGGGGTTCAGGGTTTGGGCTCCGAAAAGATTGGGTAGAGAAAGCGATGGCCGCGAGAACGAGCGCGGAGCGGGCAATTTTTATCATGTTTAATATTGTTTTTGAAAATGAGTGTGAAGCAAAACGTAATTCCTGTACTCCCCTGGTCTCCAGCCGGTCCATTTTTCTATCCAATTGGAAACCAGGTCTTTGAGAGGCCATCGGGCTTTGGTTGGATCCCGCTGAAAGTGCCAGTTCTGCGCTTCGATTCGGGGCAACATCACGGCAGGGTGTGTCCCTTCAAAACGTTTGAGGGGCTCCAGTCCATCATAAGGAAAGGTCTCATAAGTCCCAACGTGATTCAGTGCGGCTTCATCCGACAGGTATAATTTCTTAAAATGGAATTGTTTTTGCTGCTGCACCCCCGGGTGTCGTACCCAGCCGTAATGGTGGATGTATTCATGGACACGACGGACGCGCAACTTGGCTCCGTTTCCTTTTCTAAACCCCTGCGCATCGCGGTAAGAAAAGATCTTCTTGTCGTTTCGCACGATCCGGATCTCGCGGCGATACCACCGGCGGCTCATGCCAACAAAGTCGTAGGAACCGTAAAAATGGCGGTAATCAAAAAGCAAACCATCCGTTTCGGGGTCATCCAGCCAGCGTTCCATACTTGCCCGAAGGCTAGGTAGAGCATTTTCGTGCACACATTCATCGCCCTGGATGTAAAAACACCAGTCGTATTCCGGTGGTATGGCCTGGAATGCTTTGTCGGTTTCTAAAGCCAGAACACGCCCGCCTTCTCGGAGTGAGTCGTCCCATTCGGTTTCAATGATGTGAATTTTTGGATCGTCGATGCTGCGCACCAGTTCGAGCGTAGCATCTTCCGATTTGCCTACCGCTACCACGAAGTAGTCGCATATTGGCAGGATAGAATTGATGGCCTGAACCACAGGGTAATCATACTTTAGAGCGTTTCTGACAAAGGTGAATCCGGCAATTTTCATAGGGCGCAAAACTACGATGATGTTTTCGCAAGCATTCAGCAGTAAATTTCACAAATGCGGCTTATTTTTGAGGCGAATTTGGCAACCGACCCAACCCTCAGACCAGCTTTTAGGTTCTTTAATGCTATATAACAGCCTTTCACAACCTTTTTTAAAGAATGGAACGCAGAAAAAAACTTCCCCAAATCGGTCAACCCGCACCAGCCTTTGAGGTAACCACCGAAAAAGGGCTCCTTCGTTTCCCGGAATACTGCGAGGGCTGCTGGTGTATTTTTTTTGCACACCCTGCCAATTTCACTTCTGCCTGGACCATGTTTTCGGCCTTCCTTGCCATGAAGGAGCGCTGGCTCAACGAACGCAATACCAAAGTACTCGCCCTTTCAAACGAATCCTTACGGCAAAATAACCAATGGGCCGATAAGGCACGCCGTTTCATCGGCATTTACCTCAAAGCACCAGTCATTGAGGACCTTGATTTCCACATCGCCAAACTGTATGGTTTAGCTTCCGGCCGTCGGCCCCAACCCGGCTGCGACCGTCTTGCGCTGATCATTGATCCTGAAGGGATTGTGCGGCTCATTATTCACAGACCTCTTCCGAATATCGAAAGCGCCCTGCTTGATATTGAGCGGGAACTGGATCGTTTACAAGGAAAAGTGATTGAAAATGAGGAGCGTAATTTTGGCCCGTTAGACGTATTTGATCAATTGGACACAACCGGAAATTTTTATAAAACCGAACCTGCTTATTTTTCCAGAAAGATAATCAACCCGAATTAGGGGGTGGGATATTGGGATATTGGGATATTTTGACAAAAACGTGTTTCAAATGTTACCCTTTTTAGAATTTACTCCAGTACATTTGTGCGCTGATTTTGTCTAAATAAGGATATGGAATCTTGGACTGTTTGACTTTGGACCTCGTTTGTGAAAAGGAGGAAATTATGAATCTAAGCAATCAAAGTCCAACATCCAAAAGTCTAACATCCGTCCAACGTCCAACAGGCTATGCAACGTCGTTATCGCACCATTACCGATCTAAAGATCAACGAAAGTGCCCGCGCAATCTCATTCGATGATTCTGAATTGGCGTGCAAACTCACCTCCATGGGTCTTTTGCCCGGGACTCGCATCGAAATGATCCGGAAATCTCCTTTTGGCAGCGCTTATTATGTAAAAGCGGATGGTGTTCGGTTGGCCTTACGCGAAGAAGAAGCCGCCAGCATTCTTCTGGAAGTGTAACCTCCTATTTGGATTTGCGCGAAATGATTTGAGCGTCCCCTACTATGACCGACATGTCTCCCACGCTTAAAATTGCCCTGATTGGCAACCCAAATAGCGGAAAGTCTACTGTTTTTAACCAAATGACCGGCTTGCGGCAACGTACGGGCAATTTCCCGGGCGTGACGGTCGAGGTAAAAGAAGGCCTGCTCAAATTCCCCAGCGGACACGAAGCCACGCTTTATGATTTCCCGGGCACCTACAGCCTGTACCCTACATCTTCCGATGAAAAGGTAGTAGCCTCTGTGCTCACCAACCCCGCCGACCCGTATTTCCCGGATGCCTTGGTGTACGTGGCTGATGTGACGAAACTGGAAAAACATCTGCTGCTTTTTACCCAACTGCTGGACCTCAACATCCCACTTTTATTTGCGCTCAATATGTCGGACAGCGCAACGGATCTGGGTATCAAAGTGAATGCTTCCAAACTCTCCGAATCCTTTGGTGTGCCCGTTGTATCCATCAGCGGCAGAACGGGGCACAATACGATGCGGCTCATTTTAGATCTGGAAAAAATGGTGAATCGTCCACCAGTTTCTGGGAATCGCACCCCATTTTATCCCTTAACTGAATCTGAAAAGCAAGTTTCCGAAGCCATTCGACAGAATTTGGGCATTGAAAACCCTTACCGGGCTTTGCTGCTCGCGCACCATGGGCCCTGGCTTCATTTTCTGAAACCCACAGAAAAGGAAACGGTGTTGGCGATCGTCTCCACAAAAAACTTCCAATCACTCCGCGCTCAGGTGGACGAAACGCTGGAACGATACGACCGTTTTATCCCCATCTCACAAGCAGCCGTTGTAAGTCCGCCAGCATTCCCCAATACTCCAACCGATCGTATAGATGCGGTCTTGACCCACCGGCTCGGCGGGCCACTGATTTTCTTTGGCGTGATGATGCTGATCTTCCAGGCAATCTTTGACTGGAGTGTGTACCCGATGGACTGGATCGAAAATGGTTTTGCGCTGGTTTCTGAATTCCTGACAGTCCAGATGCCCGAAGCCTGGTACACCGAACTACTCACCGATGGCATTCTAGCCGGCCTGGGCGGTATTTTGGTGTTCGTCCCACAAATTGCCATCCTTTTCCTGCTGATCACTATTTTAGAAGAGGTCGGTTATATGGCGCGGGTGGTATTTATGTTCGACAAAACCATGCGGCGCTTTGGAATGAACGGACGAAGTATGGTATCCCTCATCAGTGGAAGTGCCTGTGCAGTGCCCGCCATTATGAGCAGCCGCACCATTGGCAACTGGCAAGAACGACTCATCACGGTGATGGTAACGCCGTTCATCAGTTGCAGCGCCCGTATTCCGGTTTATCTGGTATTGATTGGATTGGCCGTGCCCGCGATAAAACTGGGGGGGGTACTGAATTTGCAGTCGCTGGTTTTTGGCGCGATGTACGTACTGGGCGTGCTGGCGGCCTTTGCTTCCGGCTGGGCCATGAAACGCTGGCTACACCGACGTGAACACTCCTTCCTGGCCATTGAACTTCCCGTATATCGGATACCCCATTGGAGAAATGTGGTGCTGAATGTCTGGGAAAAAGTTAAGGCTTTTATTGTCGGAGCCGGTAAGATCATACTCATTGTGTCCATAGCGCTTTGGGGATTATCGCGTTTTGGTCCCGGCAATGCTATGGATCAAGCCGATCAGACCGCACAAACAGAAGCCCAACAATTGAGCCTCGATACGGTTGAAACTGAAGGACTTGTACAGCAACGCCGTCTCGAAGCTTCCTGGGCTGGTCAGGCCGGGAAGTTCATGGAACCCGCCATCCGACCGCTGGGTTACGATTGGAAAATTGGCATCGCGTTGTTGACTTCGTTTGCAGCACGGGAGGTCTTTACGGGCACATTGGCCGTGTTGTACAACATGGGCGGTTCCGAAGCCGACATAAACGACCGTTCCGAAAATGCTGCCAAAGCCACCCTGCGAGAACGCATGAAAAGCGAGAAATTCGGGGACACCGGAAAGCCCGTTTACACCCTTGCTACAGCGCTTTCACTGCTTGTGTTTTATGCACTTTCTATGCAATGTTTCAGTACTTTGGCCGTGGTACGCCGCGAAACAGGGAGTTGGAAATGGGCCGCCTTGCAGTTTACTTTTATGAGTGTTGCGGCATATTTGGGCGCCTGGGCGGTGTATGTACTGTTTTCGTGAATTTTTTACCACTAAATACCCGGAAAAATATTTCACACAACGCCACTACGACACAACTTTTTGGGAATCAGAAGATCATAACGTTGTGTCGTAGTGGCGTTGTGTGAAATATTTTTGTCTATTTAGTAAAATACATGAATTAGCACTAACTCATTTCGTGGTAATTCGTGCAATTAGTGGCTATTTACTCCGGTCACAGACTCTATTTTCCCACCTTTTATCTTCAAAATCCGCTGTGTCCGTTGTGCCAATTCAGCATCGTGCGTAACCAGCACCAGTGTCGTGCCTGCCGTGCGGTTGAGTTCAAAGATCAGGTCTACAATTCCAGCCGCATTGTCGGCGTCAAGGTTTCCCGTTGGCTCGTCTGCAAAGAGAATTTTGGGACTGTTGGAAAATGCCCGGGCAATGCACACCCGCTGCTGTTCGCCCCCTGAAAGTTGTGCCGGATAGTGGTCAAGACGGTCGGTTAATCCCACCTTGGCCAACCATTCTCGGGCAATGGTTTCGGCGGATTTGTCCCCGCGTAGCTCAAGTGGTACCATCACGTTTTCCAGTGCTGTGAGCGTCGGAATGAGTTGAAAATTCTGAAAAACAAACCCAACGTACTTATTGCGCACCTCGGCCCGCTCGTCTTCCGAGAGCGTGTCCAATGCAATATTATTCAAGGCCACGGAACCACTGGTAGCGCGATCCAGTCCGGCGCAAAGCCCAAGCAGCGTGGTTTTGCCAGAGCCGGAAGGCCCCACAATGGCGAAGGTGTCACCTGCTTCCAAAATAAAACTCACATTTTCGAGCACAGTGAGGTCGGTATTGTGGGCGGTGCGGTACTGTTTTGTGAGCTGAGAAACGGATAGCATCTTTTTTTATGAAGTGATGAAGTGATTTGTGCGTAATATGCCAATTGTGAGGGTCAAACTATCGGAACAGGCTTTTAACAAGGTAACGCGCGTCGGGTTGCGGAAAGGAGACGGAAGCGGCTATTTTTTAGATAGGCTTTCTTTGGGGGACTACAAAATAATAAAAAAGAAGCATATTGACCGGGTTTTCAAAACCTAAACTACATTTGGCTGTCCTAAAACCCATTCTAACCCAACATTTACTTCTAAAAACAAGTTAAAAAAACGCTTAAAACACTATTTTCAAATTAACATCGCGGCGATCGGTTTTGAGGTCTGGGCAATTACAAGGACCTGAGCGTCACACGCTCTTAAAAACCCTTCTTTTTACCGGTTTTCAATTTCTAAGCACTGTTGGCAAAGCGAAAACAAGATTGCTGTATCTTGGCCGCGCTTTAACATTTAAACCCAACTTATGCTCTCGGATATCGAAATCGCTCAGCTTGCCACCCCAAAACGCATCATTCCACTCGCCGCCGAAAAACTCGGCATCCCCGATGAAGTCCTCGAACCTTACGGGCACTTCAAAGCCAAAGTTGATCTGGCTTATCTGGACAGTCTTCCGGAAAATCCAAACAGTAAACTCATTCTTGTCACCGCCATCAGCCCTACTCCTGCGGGCGAAGGGAAAACGACCACCAGCGTTGGTCTTGGCGACGGATTGAGCCGCATCGGCAAAAAAACGATGATCTGTCTCCGCGAACCCAGCCTCGGCCCGGTGTTCGGCATGAAAGGCGGCGCAGCGGGTGGCGGCTATGCGCAGGTGATCCCGATGGAGGATATCAACCTGCATTTCACGGGAGATTTTAGCGCCATCGCCCTGGCCAATAATCTCCTGGCTGCCTTGGTAGACAATCATATACATCAGGGGAATACGCTTAATATTGACGTTCGCCGCGTCACCTGGAAACGAGTGGTGGACATGAATGACCGGGCTCTGCGTGATATTGTGGTGGGCCTCGGTGGCATCTCCAACGGATACCCGCGTGAGGACGGTTTTGATATCGTGGTGGCGTCTGAGGTCATGGCGATCTTTTGCCTGGCCACTTCTCTGAAAGATCTGAAAGAACGCTTGGGCAACATCGTTGTTGGCTACACTACTGACCGCCAGGCCGTACATGCCCGCGATCTGAAAGCGCACGGCGCCATGGCAGTGTTGTTGAAAAATGCGATCAAGCCCAATCTGGTACAAACGCTGGAGCACACGCCTGCCTTCATTCACGGCGGACCGTTTGCCAACATTGCACACGGTTGCAATTCTGTAACAGCGACTAAAAACGCGCTAAAACTGGCAGATTATGTCGTCACCGAAGCTGGATTTGGCGCTGATCTTGGGGCAGAAAAATTTATCGACATCAAGTGCAGGAAAGCGGGTCTTCGTCCGAGTGCCGTAGTTTTGGTGGCGACTTTGCGCGCCCTGAAATACCACGGTGGTGTTGATCTGAAAGAACTCAATCTGGAAAATCTGGAGGCGCTTGCAATTGGTTTTGCCAATCTGGAACGCCACGTTCATAACATTCGTACCCACTACGGCTTGCCCTGCGTGGTTGGCATCAACCATTTTACTTACGATACAGAGGCAGAGATCAACTTATTGAAGCACAAACTCGCCCCTTACGGCGTACCAGTCGTGGTTTCGAAGCACTGGGCTGAAGGCGGCAAAGGCGCTGAAGACCTTGCCCGGGCGGTGATTGAAATAACCAGCAACGGGAAATCGGATTTTCGCTTTTTATACGACGATGATCAGCCTTTGTGGGAAAAGATGAAGTCCATCGCGACCAAGATCTACGGCGCCAGCGATATTACCGCAGATACCGATGTACGCAACAAGATCAAAAAATTACAGGAACAATATGGTCATTACCCGGTGTGCGTGGCTAAAACTCAGTATTCGTTCTCCACGGATCCTAAATTGCGCGGCGCACCTTCCGGCCATGTGGTCAATATTCGCGAGGTGCGGTTGGCCGCGGGCGCTGAGTTTATTGTCATGGTTTGCGGCGATATTATGACGATGCCGGGCTTACCAAAAGTGCCTTCCGCAGAGAAGATTGATATTGATGAAAATGGCGTAGTGGTTGGCTTGTTTTAAAGGCAAATTACTTCCCATGCCACCCGATCGGAACCGCAAGTACTGGAATGTGCGAGTGATTGACCGTATCTTCAGTAATGCTGCCGAACAGGAAGTGCGATAAACCCTGCCGTTGGTGAGTAGCCATCACGATCATATCGGCATCGCAAACATCGGCAGCGATCAGAATGGCGTTGTCTTCGAAAAATGAGCCGGAAGTAATGATCACATCTGTCTTTTTCAGACCTGCAGCTTCAGCCAGGCGATTTTTTTGCGCTTCAGCAGAACCGTCGGTTGGAACACCGGAAGGATTGTTGAGATAAAGGACCTTAACATGGAAATCGTATGATTTCTCCCATTGAGTAAGGTAGTGAAAAACGCCTTTTTGATCACTTTTCAGGGTGGACGGCAGCAGCACAATTTTCAGCGAAAACTGCTTGATATGTTGCGGAACCGCCAACACTGGACAAGGCGCGGTCCTAATTACTTTTTCGGTGTTGGAACCCACCAGAAACTCGTCCATTCCGGAAGTTCCCCGGGTACCCATTACGATCAGGTCAACCCCGTCTTCGTTGGCCACGTTGCGCAGACTGGTGTGAAGGTAACCATCTTCAACCCGCGTTTTAATGTCCAGATCAGCAAACGCCGGCATGGCCAAAACCTCCATTCTTAAGTTTTCCAGCAAATCAGTGGCTGTTTTGTCATATTTTTCATCCTCCACCACAAAATTTGCCCCTGCAGCATATTCGGTAAAAGGAACGGAATACACCGCTGCCAGATTCACATGGAGCATTTCAATGGTTGCACCTGTTTTGCGTGCAATATCGGCTGCCACATACAAGGCATTTTTGGAGTAATCGGAGAAGTCAACAGGGACAAGTATCTTTTTCATGATGTTAGGTTGCAGTTTTTTTTCTGCATCAAAGGTGAAGAAGATACCCGCCCATAACGATGATTTGTGTCACCAATACAGTTGATCTTAATCGCAATTGAAATCGCGCCACACCGAACACTCGATGGGACGCGATTTTTTTCAACTGATGATCAGTAAAATCGGTGTTCCTACCCGACGGTGGGCAAATCAATATCGATAATACTCCGGCTTAAACGGCCCTTCTACCTTCACACCAATATAGTCGGCCTGCATGGTGTTGAGTTCTTCGAGTTCCACCCCGATCTTAGCGAGGTGAAGACGGGCAACTTTTTCGTCGAGATGCTTGGGCAGCATGTACACTTTGTTGTCGTATTTGCCGACATTTTCCCAGAGTTCGAGTTGCGCCAGTACCTGATTGGTGAAGGAGTTAGACATTACAAACGAGGGGTGCCCCGTGCCACAACCGAGGTTTACAAGGCGGCCTTCTGCCAACAGGATAATATCTTTACCATCAATGTTATAGAGGTCTACCTGCGGCTTGATGGTCACTTTGGTATGGCCATATTTACCGTTCAGCCAGGCCATGTCGATCTCATTATCAAAGTGGCCAATGTTGCACACGATGGTTTTATCGTTCATCATACGGAAGTGTTTTTCCATCACGATGTCGCAGTTGCCGGTAGCGGTCACTACGATATTGGCGCGTGGGATCGCGTTTTCCATACGCTTCACCTCGAATCCGTCCATGGCCGCTTGCAAGGCACAGATCGGGTCGATCTCGGTCACGATCACACGTGCGCCAGCGCCACGAAGCGATGCTGCCGAGCCTTTGCCTACGTCGCCATAACCGGCTACAACGGCCACTTTACCGGCCATCATGATGTCGGTCGCACGGCGGATGGCGTCAACGAGGCTTTCTTTACAACCGTATTTATTGTCGAATTTCGACTTCGTTACTGAGTCGTTGATGTTGATCGCGGGCAGCGGCAAAGTGCCTTTTGCTACACGCTCATACAAGCGGTGTACGCCTGTGGTGGTTTCCTCAGAAATACCGCGAATGCCGGCTGCGAGTTCCGGATACTGGTCAAGCACCATATTTGTGAGGTCGCCTCCGTCGTCAAGGATCATGTTGAGTGGCTTGCCGTCTTTGAAGGCGAAGAGCGTCTGCTCGATGCACCAGTCAAATTCCTCGGCGTTCATGCCTTTCCAGGCGAACACGGGTATGCCCGCAGCAGCGATGGCAGAAGCGGCATGGTCCTGCGTGGAGAAGATGTTGCAGGAAGACCAGGAGACTTCAGCGCCTAGTTCCACCAGGGTCTCGATGAGCACGGCGGTCTGGATGGTCATGTGCAGGCATCCGGCGATGCGCGCGCCTTTAAGCGGCTTGCTGGCGCCAAATTCTTCGCGGAGCGCCATGAGGCCCGGCATTTCAGCCTCGGCGAGTTGGATTTCTTTACGGCCCCATTCAGCGAGGGCGATGTCTTTGACTTTGTAAGCGGGGCGAGTTTCGGTAGCAACCATTTTAATTCGAAATTTTAATCCCTCCTTCGCTAAAGCTACGGCGGGTAAAGTGGTCAATGTGAAAATGTGGTCAATGTGATCCCGCCTTCGCTTCCACCTTCGTCAAGACTGCCGGGGATAAAAAAGCTGCGGCGGGTAAAGTGGTCAATGTTCCAGATGAACAGTAATTATTCGGCAACCTTGGCACTTTTTGAGGCATAACAAAACATCGTTCTGCAAGGTTGTCAAAAAGCGGCGCAAAGGTAGTAAATTGTAGACAAAGCGCGGCACATCTTGAAGGACGTTCCTTAGCGAATGTGAATTTTGAAAGTATTTTTAAGAATTGTGTAATCCGTCTCACAATAAAGATGCCCACTTTTGCATGGTAATGATCCTAAATGGTTGTTTCGTTGCGACCGGCAAAAATTTAGTTACTGGCAACCAGGGCTTATTCAATATTCATTTCACCAATATTATTTACAAACTAATAAAATGGAAAAGGAAAAAACAATTGATGTGTTAAATACGCTTATCACAATCAATAATGACAGAATTGAAGGCTATGAAACTGCTTCAAAAGAAACCAACGAACAGGATTTAAAAAATTTGTTTGCACAATTCACACGAACCAGTCTAAAATGCAAACATGAATTGGTCAATGAGGCAAATAAATTAGGAGGTACCGCTACAGAAGGCACAAAAATTACTGGAAAGTTTTTCCGGGTGTGGATGGATGTAAAAGCTGCACTAACAGGGAATAACCGCCAACTAATTCTCGACTCGTGTGAGTATGGTGAATCTAAGGCCGTAGATACTTATGAAAATGTACTCAAAAACGATTCTGAACATTTAAGCGCAGCGCAACAAAGGATGATTTCTATACAGCTAGAGTCAATAAAAGCTGACCATGAGACTGTTAGATCAATGCACGAGGAATTAATTGTGGACTGATTTAATTACATCTTTATATTGTTGCGTAATGGCAAACCCATAAAATAAGACCTGAGAACATTTGCGATAGCAAAAAGGGCGGTTCACCAATTGGTGACACCGCCTTTTTTTTCGATAAACTTAGCTGTTCTTCTAGCGCTTTAACCTGATCATTGCTTTACAATGTGTGTTTTGTGTAAAGCTATTTCAGGACATGACAAAAAAAATCGTCCTGAACGACCAAGACATATATACAGGTCATTACCTTGCGGTTGAGTCTCAAACAGAAGAACGATAATCAAACAATGGCCGAAGCACGTAACGAACAAATTAACTGTATCTGCATTGATCTTTATTCAAAGAAAACCGACAGTTCTCCTGAGACCGGCAATAATGGTTTTTACGAATATTTTCTTTGCCCTTGTTGCCATTTTCCTACACTGACCCAGAGAAAAGTTTTCGAAATTTGCCTGCTTTGCAATTGGGAAGATGATGGCCAGGACGACCATAACGCAGACCAGGTTTTGGGTGGCCCCAATCATGATTATTCATTGACCGAAGCGCGGAATAACTTTAAAAAGTATCTGACGTCCTACAGGCCCTCCGATAAGTACCATTTTGCTTTAATTACAACAGAGGATTCGAACGAACGCATACAACTATTTAAAGAAGTTGTAGCAATGGAGCATAAGTTGATTTAGCGTGCAACATTCAAGATCTCATGAAAGAGAAAAGCAGCGTGGAGGAAATCTTTTTTAAATTCCTGCTACAATATAAATTCGATGAAAAAGACCTGGATTACTCGGTCATGGAAAAACATGCCGTCGCATTACAAACTTTATCCAATATTGGCAATTCAGGAATCAGCGTATTTGATGTATACAAACGGCAAGTTGCTTTTTATTCATCGAATTTCGGTGCGCTATTGGGTTATGTGCCAACAGATTACGAAAAGACCGGGCAACAGTTTTTTGAGGACCGAATTCATGTGGAGGATAAGTTAAAATTAAGTCATCAGGGCGTTTCCGTTTTTAAAATATTTAACAATTTATCAAGTGAAGATAAACTAAATCATAAAGTGATCAATGAATACCGGATGTTAAATGCCCAAAACAAGTATGTACGACTTATTGAGCAGTATCAAGTGTTAGAATTAGACAAAAAAGGCCAGCTTTGGTTGTTGATCAGTATTGTTGATCTTTCTCCCAATCAGGAAGAATACAACGGCATTAAAAGTCAGTTGTTAAATTTCAGGACCGGGAAGATCATTCCGGTGGAAGTCACCCAAAAAGCACAGCATGAATTAACCAAAAGAGAAACAGAAATTCTGAGACTGG
>JAUSMG010000272.1 GCA_030645295.1 Saprospiraceae bacterium
ACTTGTTACTTTTAACTTGTTACTTGCCACTTTTTACTTCCCTCCGGCCGTCAAAATTTTAATTTCTACCCGTTGGTTGGTCTTTCGGCCTTCAGGTGTGGTATTCGGCACCAGCGGCTGCTTTTTCCCGTATCCTTTGTACTCAACTCGTTTTTCGTCAATGCCCTTTTCGATCAGATAAGTGGCTACTGCCTTGGCACGTTCGGTACTGAGGTAATTTGCAAAGTCATCCTTAGGCTGATTGTTCGTGTGGCCGCCCACCTCTATGGTCACGGTCGGATTTTCGGTTAAAAACTCATACAATTCATCCAGATACGTGTACACCGCAGGACGAATACTAGCGCTGTCGGTCGCGAAGGTTAACAAGCGCATCGGGATGGTTTGGCCTTGCTCGATGGCGCGGGTGAGTTCCGGCATGGCGCGCCGACCGGTTTCAACATCCAGGGTTTGGGTACACCCCGCGGCATCGGTTACGGTGACGCTGTGTTTTCCGGAAGCAAGTTTGGGCGCAGTCATGCCCGTTTGTTTGGTATCCCAGGCAATTTTATACGGTGTGGTCCCGCCTTTAATTGAGATCTGCGCTTTACCGTCGCTGCTGCTGGCAGAAGTAGCGCCAATGTTTTGGATGAGTTCAATCACCATTGGCTCCGGAGATTTTACGGTGATTTTGGCGGTCTGGGTCGTGCCCATTGCATCGGTCACCGTTACAGCGTAATCGCCCGCTACCAGCCCGTCAGGGGATTCTCCCTTGATCGCCGGACTGTTCCAGTTAAGGGAATAGGAAGGTTTTCCGCCGGCAATATTGACTTGTAAAGAAGCCTTGTCCAAACCGCCACACTTGATGGGGTTTTTCTCTGAAATGGTCACTACAAGCCCAAGGATATTCTCAGCGATAGCAACAGAACCTACTGCTGTACAGCCATTTGCGTCCGTAACCGTCACCTTCGGGTTACCCGGTGCAAGGCCTACGGCGGTATTGCTGCTTTCCCCGCTTTCCCATTGAAAAATGTATTCTCCCGTACCGCCAGAGGGCTTGGCCAGCGCCTTTCCGTCGGAATGGCCAGCACTGGCTGCGGCCTGCATTTCCACTTTTAAGGTCAGCGGAGCAGGAGATTTGATACCCAACGATGCTGTTTTGGTTGCACCATTTGCATCGGTGACGGTCAAGGTATAATCACCAGCAGAAGCGCTGGGCGATTCTCCGGTGAGGGCAGGATTATTCCAGGCATATTTGTAAGCTGCTTTGCCCCCTGAGACTTTAACCTCGAGCGAAGATTTTTCACCAGCACATTTGATTTTATTAGTCTCTAAAATGCTCACTGTCAAGGGCAAAAACGTTTCAGACATGGAAACAGAAGCCGCTGCCGTGCAGCCATTTGCATCCGTCACCGTGACTTTGGTGAGCCCGGGCCCGAGGCGCGTAGCATCGCTGGCAGTTTCACCATTTTCCCATAGAAAAGCATGAGGAGGTGTTCCTCCAACAGGTTTAGCAATGGCCTTGCCGTCTGATTTCCCGGGACTAAGCTGGCCTTGGGCAGATGCCACCAGGCTAAGTGGCGCCGGAGACACCACTTTTATGGAAGCCGTTTCGGTCGTGCCTGCACCGTCCGTGACGGTCAAAATATAGTCGCCTGCAACTGCGCTGGTCGATGCTCCTGAAAGTGCAGGATTGTTCCAGCCATATTTATAGTTGGCCTTGCCACCCGAAACCTTAACCTCCAAAACAGCCTTGTCACCGGCACACTTGATCTTATTTTTCTCCGAAATACTAACCTCCAATGGCGCCACATTTTCTGTCATCATTACGCTGGCAGTGGCCGTGCAGCCATTTTCGTCGGTTACCGTAACCATGTGAAGGCCTGCAGTAAGTCTCATGGTCGCTGCCGTAACTTCCCCATTATCCCAGATAAAATTGTGCCCGATCACGCCAATTGCTCCACCCGCAGTCATGCAAAGGGCTTTTCCGTCTGCACCACCCGGGCTCACAACGCCCTGCGCAATGGCTGAGGCGCTGAGCGGTTGTGGCGCCTTTACTTTTATGGAAGCAGTTTGGGTAGAGCCTGCTCCGTCCGTTACGGTCACGATATAATCGCCAGCAGAAACATTGGACGGTTCTTTGCCCGCAAGCGAGGGATTGCTCCAGACATATTTAAAGTTGCCTTTGCCACCTTTTGTTTCTACCAACAATGCAGATTTTTCTCCTGCACATTTAATGGCGCCTGTTTCTTTCACGCTCACGGTAAGCGTCAACACATTTTCAGGAATTTCAAACTCTGCCGTTGATACACACCCATTTACATCGGTGACCGTGAGGCTGCGTTTGCCTGGCGGAAGTTTGGTTGCTGCAAAAACCGTTTCTCCATTGTCCCATTTGAACGAAAAAACTCCAGTACCACCCTTGGCCTGGGCAAGCGCTTTCCCATCGGAACCGCCCGTACTGGCAGGCGCTTGCACCAGCGCCGACACAATAAGCGCATCGGGTTGTTTTACATTGATGGCTGCCGTGCTGGTTGCGTTTGTGGCATCGGTAACGGTAAGGACATAATCACCAGCCGTAACATTATCCGGGGTTTCGCCCGTAATGGCCGGGTTGCTCCACTTAACGGCGAATGGCTTTTTGCCGCCTTTGATCTCTACTGCCAGGGTTCCTTTCCCACCGGCACACTTGATTTTTGCCTTTTCTGAAATACTCGCTGAGACGGGTTGTGCTACTTCTGAAATGGTAACTTTTAAAACAACGGTGCAAGCCTTTGCATCCGCCACGGTAACAGAGTGCTCTCCGGCAGTAAGTTTGGTGGCGGTAGCGAGTATTTCTCCATTGTCCCATAGAACCGTGATGCCTGCCGCGTTGGTGGGCAGGTCTACCTCCGCTGCACCGTCCGCCATTCCGGGAGCGCTAATCGGTTTTTTCTGTTTGGCTTTCACTTTCAGGCGTGAATCCGGCACGCCAATATCTGATGAACGGATTTTTCCTTTGCTGTCGGTGACGGTGACCGAATAATTTCCTGCCGCCACGTCTTTGGGACTGGGTCCACTCAAGCCTCCCGTCCAGACGTAGGTATAGGGCTCTAATCCGCCGGTTACTTTAGCAATGAGTACAGCATCCTTGCCATTGCCTTCACAGCTGATGGGCTTCTCCACATAAGCGTTAAGTACCATGTTGTAGGCCTTGTCCACCATAAAAAGGCCTTTATCCTCCGTGCCGACCCACACAGAGCCATCCGGGGCAACCGCAATGCAGTTGCCATATTGAGAGGTGTAATATTCTGGGCCGCCAAATTCATCGTAAGTGTTTTCGATCATATCGAATCGGGTGAGATTACCACTCACCAGCCACATTTTCCCGTTAGGATCGATGTCAAAATCGTTGATATCGCCCTCGAGGTATTTTTCTTCAAGATCCAGATCGGTCCATTTCTCACCGCCGGGCGCTTTGGAAATGTAGCCGTCGGCCAGGACGTAAATCACGGTGTTGTATTCCCGTATGCGTTGGACATTGGTACCGGGGAGTTCGCCTTTCCAGCGTCCGGGAGTGCCGTACATCAAACCTTTGTCGGTTCCAACCCAAAGCCTTGCGCTGGCATCCTGAAATATAATGGTGATGTTGTTGGATTTGAGCTTCGAGTTGGCGGGTATGTACCGTAGTTCAAACTTCAATTCTGGTTGAGTTTTGAACAAATAAAGTCCTGCCTCATCGGTGCCAATCCATAGATTTTGAGTCTTTGCATCGTACCAGGCGGCAGTAACGGAACAAGGTTCTTTCACCTGAGCTCTGAACGCTGCTTCCGACCAGGAGAAATCAGTATTGCCGCCCCGGTAGGACAGCACATTTTTTTCGCCTGCCCCGACTTTAAGTGGAGTGGCGAGATCGGCGGCTTTTACCTGAAAAATACCATTGGAGTTTGCCGCCCATTTACGTCCTGTGGCTTCTGCAGTGACGTTTTTGAGCGAGAGCACCCGATCCACCGCAGTGGTGCGGGTAACTTCCAGACCAGCTTTTTGAGCAGCAATATTTTGAGCAAAAAGGAGCAGAACACTGAGAATCAAAAAGTTGGGGAAGCGAAATATCACGTTGAGCATCGTTTGAAAAGAAAGGTTTGCTGTGTTGAGTGGGGGGAATTATAAACCGCCCTGCTTTTGCGGGCGCAAAAGTAGGGCGGATAAATTGTTCAGGGCATTAACGAAAATTAAAAGGGAGAATTGTCTTCGCTGAATGGGTAATTGTTCAAAGTTAATACCTTGCCGCAAAGCAATTACTGCTCGCTACTTTAACCATTTACGATCCTTGTTCCTCCTAGGTTACGACATCGGTTCTTCTTCCATCAAAGTCGCCCTCGTCAATGCTAACGATGGCTCGGTGCTCGGCATGGCCCAGCACCCAGAAACAGAAATGCCGATCGCTTCGCCTCAGCCCGATTGGGCAGAACAAAATCCGGAGGATTGGTGGGAAGCAGCTTGTATCGCCACACAAAAGTTGATGGCCAAAACCCGCATTCCGCCCGGTCAGATAGCGGCCATTGGCATAGCCTACCAAATGCACGGTCTCGTGGTAGTAGATCAGCAGGGCCAGGTGCTGCGTCCTGCCATCATTTGGTGTGATAGTCGTGCGGTGGCCATTGGAGATCAAGCATTTAAAACGCTTGGGGCGGAGTATTGTCTGGAAAACTACCTGAATTCACCGGGCAATTTTACCGCTTCCAAACTGCGTTGGATACGCGAAAACGAGCCCGCAGTATTTGATAAAATTGCTAAGATCATGCTCCCGGGCGACTATATCGCCTACCGAATGACGGGTGAAATTTGTACCACGGTGACCGGGCTTTCTGAAGGGATTTTCTGGAATTTCAAGAAAAATGGCTTGGCCACAGCCCTTTTGGAACATTACCAGATACCGGAAACCCTGCTGGCCGACCTTGTACCTGTTTTTGCGCAGCAAGGAAAACTAAGGTCATTGGCCGCAGCCAAACTCGGTCTATTACCCGGCATCCCGATCGGCTACCGGTCTGGGGATCAACCGAACAATGCCCTCGCACTCAATGTATTGCGCCCGGGAGAAGTGGCCGCCACAGGAGGCACCTCCGGTGTAGTTTATGCAGTAGCAGAAAGCCCCGTTTACGATCCTCAACAGCGGGTCAACAGTTTTGCCCATGTCAACTATTCCCTGGAAAACCCGCTGACAGGAGTCTTGCTCTGTATCAACGGAGCGGGGAGTTTGTATCGCTGGGTCCGGGAGAACCTTGGCGGGCTGAGCTACGGAGAGATGGAACAACTTGCTGCCACGGTCCCAATAGGCAGTGAAGGACTCAGTATCCTTCCATTCGGCAATGGCGCAGAACGTATGCTGGGCAATCATAATCCAGGGGCCCAGGTTTTTGGGCTACAATTCAACCGACACGAGCAGCGCCATTTTTTCCGGGCGGCTTTGGAAGGCATAGCCTTCGCTTTTGTGTACGGAATGAAATCCATGCGCGAGCTGGGCATTCCGATCCATACCCTGCGCGTTGGCAATGATAACCTGTTTCAGTCTGCCATTTTTTCGGAAACCATTTCGACCTTGATGGCAGTAGAGATTGAATTGCTGGCGACTACCGGGGCTGTGGGCGCTGCAAAGGCCGCCGGAGTTTCAGTGGGCATTTTCCAAAACCCTGAAGAAGCGATGGCTCAGCATCTTGATATCATTGAAAGATATAAACCGGCTTCACACCGGCAAGCTGAATACGCCGAAGCATATTACAGATGGCTTACCCATATTTAGCAAGCCCTTAAAAACCGGAACAGAGGTGTTTGCGTATATATTTAAGTTACAAACCAGTAATTGCTCATAAGTTTGTTCAAACTTTGAGCAGAAATGTTGACTTTGCTGAAATGTTGATCAAACCCTTGTGAAGGAAAAAAAAGCCAGACTTTTGCAGCGCTCAACCCACAGTCAAATGGTGGAAGGAGATACTCAACTAATGCAAGACCAACAACTTATCAACCGGCTTCAAGCACAAGATCGCACGGCCATCGGCGCACTGTACGATACTTATGGCGGCGCATTGTTCGGCGTGGTGCTGCGCATTGTGCAGCAACGTGAGCTGGCGGAACAGGTGTTGCAGGATACCTTTGTGAAAGCCTGGCGCAATGGTGCGCGTTACGATGCCACCAAAGGGAGATTGTTTACCTGGCTGCTGAATATTGCCCGAAACACCGCGATCGATGCGACCAGAACAACACATTTCCAAAAATCCAGGAAAACCGATTCGCTTGATTCGCTCGTATATAGTCCAGGCGGTGAAAGCATCAACCCGGATCAAATAGGGGTCCGTGAAGTAGTAGATCGTCTGGATGAAAAGTACAAAAAACTGATCGATCTTATCTATTTTCAGGGTTATACACAGGAAGAGGCTGCAGAAGAAACGGGTATTCCGCTTGGTACCATTAAGACCCGTTTGCGGTATGCGATTAATGAATTGCGTGGTATCTTTGTTGAAAAGGGGATGGCATTCAATTGACAAACAACCAATGACAGTACAACAGTCCACGTTTAGTCTGTCAAAATAGATCATGGATATTCAATCGTTCATTCAATCGGGCTTGCTTGAAGCATACGTGCTTGGGCAATGCTCCGCCGAAGAGCGCACACAAGTGGAGCGCATGGCAGCCGATCACGTGGAAGTACGTGCTGAGCTGTCCTCCATTGAAGCTTCGCTTGAAGGATATGCCGCAGCACATGCGGTACAGCCCCCAGATTGGATGAAGACCAGTATTCTGGAACGTCTTGAGCAGGAACCTCCCGGGAATTCTCCTCCTGAGGAGCTCCCCCCCGGCCCAGGCAAGGCTCCTTTGAGATTTTTTCAAATCCTTGCCTTTTTATTGGCTGTTACTTGTAGTTTCCTTTTTTTAAGACAAAAGGATATGGGGCATGAAAACAATGAACTCAGGTTCAGAACTGACTCCCTCCAACAAAAACTGGTCGCATGCAGCCAGGAAGTGCAAAAACCCGATCCCATTGCCGAACTGCTCTGTGACCCCGGTACCCAACGGATCCTTGTATCAGATGGAAAAGGCATTTATACGATCATATACTACAATGCAAGCCAAAAGAAAATAGCTTACGATCCGTACAGTTTGCCAAGCCCTAAACCAGGCAGTTATTACCAGTTTTGGGCAATTGTGGGCGACAAACCCGTCAGTTTAGGGATGCAGGCAAGCAATATGTGTGCATCGATACACACTGTTGAGAATGCCATTGCCTTTGCCATTTCAGCGGAAGGCACACCAGAAGGCAACCCTGCACCAACTACTGTTCTGGCCATTGGGAAAGCAGGTTAGGAGTAGGAAGTTTCAAGTTCCAAGTATCAGGCAGCCTATTCCACTTCCTTACCCTGTTCGATCTGATCGAGCATGAAAAATCATTTTCCAAAGCCATGTCAAAAGCAGAAAAACAGATCAAATCCTCTGAAATCATCAAAAATCATGTCGGATTTTCGCTCGGCGCCGCACTCATCCCACTGCCTGGTGCAGATTTGCTGGCTGTAAGCGGGGTACAACTCAGTATGTTGCGTCAACTCGCCAAACTGTACAACGTCAACTCGCGGATATGAAGGAAGCGGGGATACTGAGTGAAGAAGAATTTAAACAGTTGAAAGAGCGGCTGATCGGGCAGATTTAAGGACTGTTCCATCACTCCTCATGCTCAAACCATACCTTATAATACTTCTTACCCTTTTCATCATCGAAGCCGCGTTCAATGAGGTCGCGCCGTCCGTGGACATAAATGTGGAAGTTTTTGTCCAGTTTCAAAACGCTCTTGAACACTTTAAAATCGCGTTTCACGGCCTGGTCGCTGATGTCAAATTTGTCTTCCAAGGGCACAGCATAAGCAGTTGCGTATTGATCCCGAAATTCCCGGAATGCTTCCTGCTGCTCTTCTTCGGGAAATAGCGTTTTTGTGAAATCATCCACTTCGAAGAGATCGTTTTCTTTGAAATACTCGCCTGAGCGGTTGAGCAGATCTATGGTTTCGGTGCGGTCCAGACCAAATTTGAACGGCGCTTTTTGGCTGATGAATTCACTGGCGATGCTGATATGGTGACGTGTGTTGAAGTAATTGTCCTCAATAGGGCGAAGACGCAAAAATTCGTCTTTCCAGAATGATCGCTCCTCCTTTTTGGTCACGGTATCCACAGCACAAATACGGAACCCTTCCGCCTCGTCGAGGTTGAATATTATCGCCGCTACTTGCGGTTTTCCCGTCGGAATTCCCTCTAACATGTTGAGGGTAAAAGATTCAGCCGTACGCTCCGTTTTAAAAAACTGGTCTTTATTCTCCACTTTCCAAAGGCCGATGGCCGTGGTTGGCTCGCCTTGCAGCAACAGGTCCTCAAAATGCGCCAGGAAGAATTCACCGCCCTGCACCTTGGGGTTTTCACAGTGAGCATAGAGCATTTGCGCCAGGTTGGCTGCTTGCTCAGAAAGGTTCTCCGGGTTTTGAAAAATCTCCATGCAAGCCTGATACACCTGGTGTTGGCTCACATCTTCTTCGTGGTGAAAGAAGAAAAACTCCTCTGTTTTTTCAAAAGGTTTGAGAAACGAAGCGATGAGTATCTCTTCGGCTGCGTCGTGGATCGGTATAAGGGTTTGCTTGGGCACTACTATGCCTTCGTAACGGTTTTTGTTGCCAACCCAGGTGGCGGCGAAGCGGGAAAGTCGGGCTGAGGAAAAGTCGAGCATCGGGGGAAAACGAGGAACTAGGAACGATGAACTATAAACGATGAACTATTTGAGCAGCAAAAGTAGTGCTTTGCTTTGCTGGGAACAAATTAGAACCCGACCTTAGCCGATCAATTTCCGGAAATAAAATCCGGTATCCAACATTACCCGCTTTGAAAATTGCCATCAACGCACGATTCCTAAAACCCGGCCAACTCGAAGGTTTTGGCTGGTACACGCACGAAATCGTGCGGCGGATGGTGCTCGCACATCCTGAAGACGAATTCATTTTCTTGTTCGACCGGCCTTTCGATGCGCGTTTTGTGTACGCAGGAAACGTGACGCCGGTGGTGCTTGCTCCCCGCGCCCGGTTTGCGCCACAGTTTTTGGCCTGGTTCGAGTGGGCCGTGCCCAGAGCCTTAAAAAAGTACAGAGCGGAGGTGTTTTTCTCGCCGGATTCGATGTGCAGCCTTTCCTCAAATTTGCCGACTGTGATGACCTGCCATGACCTTGTGCCCTTGCATTTTCCGCAGCAGGTCCCGCTTTTACACCGACATTTCCTGCTGTATTTTTTGCCAAAATTTTTACGCCGTGCGGACTGTGTATTGACCGTTTCAGACTATGTGCGTCAAGATATTATCCGGACCTGCGGTATCTCACCGGATAAAATTTCTACCGTTTACAACGGCTGTCGGGATGGATTTTTACCTTTGGAATCTACTGAAAAACAAGCGGTTAGCGCAAAATTTTCAGAAGGGAAAGCCTATTTTTTCTATGCAGGAGCCATCCATCCGCGCAAGAACATTCCCAGACTTATTCGTGCGTTTGATCTTTTCAAAACAAAAACCGCTGCGCCGCTGAAACTCCTGCTGGCCGGTCGTTTCGCCTGGCAAACCGGAGAAGTTCGCTCGGCCTATGATCAAGCCGTGCACCGCTCAGACATCCAATTCCTCGGCTACGTCCCGGAAGAGGACCTGGCCCGCTTGACTGCCGCAGCCACTGCCCTGACCTACCTATCGCTCAGCGAAGGTTTTGGCCTTCCAATGCTGGAGGCAATGTACTGCGACACGCCGGTAATGGCGGCCAATGCTACCTGCCTCCCGGAAATCGCAGGCAACGCGGCCCTGTTGGTGGACCCCCTTTCTGAAACCGCCATAGCTGAAGGTTTGGAAAAACTTTGGCGCGATGCAGATCTTGTTCGAAAATTGGTGGAAAATGGCCGTTTACAGCGGGAGAAATTCAGTTGGGACAAGGCAGCCGAGGAAGTTTATGCAGTGCTATTTAAAAATCGCAAAATTCAGCCCCACAATAAACCGCGCTGGTGAATCACTGAAGTTGTATTGATCGCCAAAGAAGGTGATGTGTTCGCCTTGTTTGCTGAAATTCCCCTCGTATCGAAAGTCGAGGGAGATGCGTTTGAACCCTACGTTCAAGCCGCCCTGCCAGCCCCAGGTCATTTGTTTGAACCTGGCTTCATATCCATTGTAATCGGTCAATTCCGATCTTGAATTGAGAAAATAGTGGCCAACCGGGCCTGCCTGCAAACGCACAGGGCCAAGTTTCACACCCATCAATACCGGTATATCCAGGTACTGGTATTTTTCGTTTTTGATGACCTCCCCTACGCCGGACTCCCCAATTTTGTAATCGATTTTATTGGAGTTGAACAACACTTCTGGTTGGATAAAAAATTTGTTGCCAAAACGCATGTACCCGCCAAACTGGGTGCCGAAATTGCGACCGTTGACTCCAAAATTGAAGTTAGGATCTGCGCCATTGCCGATCGTGATATCGTCCGGGTGGTTAATTTGCGTGTTGATCCCGCCTTTCAGGCCAAGGCCGAAAAATTGAGCTTGAGCAGTGTTGGCAAGAAAGAGGGCGAAGATTGCAAAAATCAGATTTTTCATGTTGTGTGCGATTAGTATGGTTAGTCAATTTGGACGCTTAAACGGAGACTATGGAGGCTTGGTGTGTGGGGTTGCAGGACAACGCGTGGATTAACCGTTTGGTAACAGGAGGCTTAACGTTTACCCGCTGGTACCTGCCAAACATTGACTGGCAGTGGCAGAAACGGGGGCAGTTGCAGTACGCAGCACAAAGTCGCAAGCTACTCTTGGTAAGTTTCTACCTTTGCCAACCTTTTGTCGCCTTAGGCGGACCAAATTATGGAAATCAACAGCGCAGACTTTATAGCCAGTTACCCAAAAGAGAGTGCATGCCCACGAGGCGGGCCACCCGAGTTTGCCTTTATTGGTCGCTCCAATGTGGGCAAATCCTCGTTGATCAATATGCTTACCGCCCGCAAAGGTCTGGCAAAAGTTTCCGGGACACCAGGTAAGACCCGGCTACTCAACTTCTTCCTGATCAATAAGATGTGGCACTTAGTGGATCTGCCGGGGTATGGATACGCACGGGTTTCGAAGGGAGATCGAAAGGGCCTGGGTAATTTGATCAATGGATATTTTGCCCGGCGCGAGGAACTCAGTTGTGCATTTGTCCTGATCGACTCAAACATTTCCCCTACAAAGATCGATCTTGATTTTATCAACAGCCTCGGGGAGATGCAAGTGCCTTTTGTCATCGCATTCACCAAAGCCGATCGCATTGGGAAGCCGCAATTGGAGGAAAATATTGCTGCATTTATGGGTAAACTTTCTCAATCCTGGGAAACCTTGCCCAACTATTTTATCACTTCCGCAGAAAGACGAACCGGACGCGAGGAAATCCTGGAATTTATTGGGAAAACGTTGAGAACTATGAAGTTATGACATTGGAAAAAGAAGTCAAAATATATCCCCGCGTCATAGAACGCATTGAAGATTGGCCGATCTACCGGCTGAGCAAGGACCGCGCGGAATTTCTGCGCGAGATTGACGAACATACCTTTAAGAGACTTGCCTCCAAGCATAAAAAAGACCTTTCCGATGTACTGGTGAAGACGATCTACCAGGAGCGGATCCGGATCAAGGAGGATCCATGGAAAGTGGATCCGCCCAACGACCGTTCTTTCTGGAATCAGATCAGCAAACGACTGATCAAAAAAAGCCTCGATCGGGACGACGCGGAAGCCCGGGCGGTAAGCGAGCAAATTCTGCGAAAAATCATCCACCGTTATTCTGAAGAAATTGTCGGCACCTTCCAAATCAAAACGTTTCGGTTTGCACAGCGTTTTTTGACCGCCTTTTTCAACCGAATTTTTAATGCAGCCGTGGGAAGGAGCCTTCGCGCCATGTTTCGTGGTAAGCGAAATTTATTCGAGCGACTCAATATTGTGGGCGATGTGGAAACCGTGCGTTCCCTTTTTCAACAGGGAACGGTGGTAGTGGTACCTACACACAACAGCAATCTTGACTCCATACTGGTGGGCTACGCCATGGACCAGATCATGGGATTACCATCCTTCAGCTACGGCGCCGGGCTAAATCTTTATAATTTCGGACCCGCAGCCTACTATATGAACCGCCTTGGCGCCTATCGTGTGGACCGGCGAAAGAAAAACCCTGTTTATCTCGAAACGCTCAAAACAATGAGCCGGCTAAGCATACAGCGTGGAATAAATAGTCTGTTTTTCCCCGGTGGCACACGGTCCAGGGATGGAGCCATTGAAACTGACCTCAAAATGGGTTTGCTAGGCACCGTAGTTGAGGCGCAAAGGGCACTTGTCAGCGATCAGAATTCGACAAAAGACAAAAGTGGATTTCCCGCTACTCCGCCCAAAGTATTCATTGTTCCGCTGGTAATTTGTTATAATTTCGTGTTGGAAGCGCCCTTTTTGATCGAACAACACTTGCGCAATACCGGCAAAGAAAACTATATACGACTTCGGGATGAAGGCACGAGTATCCGTTCATGGTTCTGGTTTATCTGGCGTTTTTTCAGCACTTCAAGCGATATCACCTTAAGTATAGGCAAACCAATGGATGTTTTGGGCAACTTCGTGGATGCTGATGGAAAAAGTTACGACCGTTATGGCAACGAACTGGATGTCCGCGAGTACTTTCGTTCCAGGGGTGAAGTGACCGAAGACCGGCAACGCGAAGAAGAATACACCAAACTGTTGGCCGAGAGAATAGCAGAGCGCTATCTTGTTGAAAACGTGGTACTTAGCAGTCACCTTGTGGCCCATGCGGTATTTGAAATGCTGGCCCACCAGAACCCTAAACTCGATCTTTTTGGTATCCTCAGGCTTCCGCCGGACGACTATGTTTTCCCTTTCCGGGCCGTTGAAGAGGTCGTAGAGCAAATGCAGGAAAAATTGTTCGAATGGGAACGTGCAGATAAGATCAAACTTGCGCCAGAACTGCGCTTATCCCCTGCTGAACTGGTGCGCGATGGCGTGAAAAATCTCGGTATTTATCATACAGAGAAACCACTCCTGTTTACCAAAGAAGGAGAAATTGTGTCCTCTGATTTTCGCGTACTTTATTTCTACCACAACCGCCTGAGCAATTACGGACTTGACAAAGCAGTCTATTGGAAAGCGGAGGAGATTGAAGTGTTGAAAGTGGAGGATTAATACATTGGTTATTCGATTATTTGGTGATTTGAGTGACCAAGCTTTGTCACCCGAATCACCAAATAAACAAAT
>JAUSMG010000060.1 GCA_030645295.1 Saprospiraceae bacterium
TCTAACCAACTGAGCTAATGAGACAATGCTTTTTTCAAAAGCGGGTGCAAAGGTAATTTCTGCATTGGCAAATTAGCAACCTTTGTGGGCTAAAAATTTTTGAAAATCAAAAAAGATGGTCTGCCAGCCAGCATGGTATGCTTATCCACCGTTCATCGGCTTCACCGCCGGGCGCCAGGTACGCATACCAAACAGTTGTGTCATTCTGAGCGTAGCAAAGAACCCGAGGGCGAAGCCTGCAAAAACAAAAATTTCGGCCTCGGGTTTTTCGCTACGCTCAGAATGACACACGCTTCTTAGCATGCGAATGCGGGCTTGGCAGTAAGGCCGACATCATCCTGGCAAACCTGCCCATCCTGTCAAAAAATAATACCCTCAATATGCTCAACCCGCACCTGTCCCTCTCCTCCGAAGTCCGCACCGCATTACAAGAAAACCGACCTGTAGTAGCCCTGGAGAGCACTATCATCGCCCACGGCATGCCATATCCTAAAAATGTAGAAACCGCCTTGCTCGTGGAAAAAACCGTACGCGATGCCGGTGCCACCCCCGCTACCTGTGCCATCATCGGCGGAAAACTCATGGCTGGACTGAGTATCGCCGAGATCGAGATCCTCGGAAAAGAAGGCTCAAACATTCCCAAGGCCAGTCGCCGCGACCTGGCTTACCTGCTCAGCCAGGGCAAACACGGCGCTACCACCGTGGCCTCCACCATGATCGTGGCCCATCTTGCAGGCATCCGGATTTTTGCGACAGGCGGTATCGGCGGGGTGCATCGCGGCGCGACAATCACGATGGATATTTCGGCGGACTTGCAGGAATTGGCCCAAACCCCGGTAGCCGTGGTGAGCGCAGGCGCCAAGAGCATCCTGGACCTCGGTCTCACCCTTGAATATCTTGAAACCATGGGCGTGCCCGTGGTTGGTTATCGCTGCGAGGAGTTTCCGGCGTTTTATACCCGGCGCAGCGGGTTTGGGGTGGACTTCCGACTGGATTCGGCTTCGGAAATTGCTAACCTATTAAAAACCAAATGGGAACTGGGCTTGCGCGGCGGAGTCCTCATCGCCAACCCCGTGCCAGAGGAATATCAATTGGATGCCAATTGGATGGAAAAAACCATCGCCGAAGCCCTGGCCGAAGCAGACCAACAGGGCATTCGTGGCAAGGCGATCACGCCGTTTTTGTTGGCGAAAATTGAAAAACTTACGGGAGGGCGGAGCTTGCAGACCAATATTGAGCTGGTGTTGAATAATGCGCGGTTGGGGGCAGAGATTGCGGTGGCATTTTGCCTGAAACAGCAGGCCTGAAAATTGGTATTCACGTAAAGTCTGCTTACTTTTGTTAAAATTTGACATTTACATGGACCAAAATCCTCTTTTGCAACGGATCAGTGTGAATCCTCAGATATGCTTTGGCAAGCCCTGCATTCGGGGCACTCGCATATGGGTATCCCTCATTTTGGATATGCTGGCTTACGGCACTTCGATGGAGGAAATACTCGAAGCATATCCGCAGCTCAAACGGGAAGATGTACTGGCATGTATTGCTTACGGCTCGGTTATGAGCCATGAAAATTATGTTGACGTACATTTCCAAGCCGCATGATTTGCCTGAAACTAGATGAAAACTTTAGCCCAAGGCTGACAGAAGTATTCATTGCCTCAGGTTTCGACACGCACTCGGTGCTGGAAGAATCACTTTCAGGTGCACCAGACGAGACAATTTATGAAACCTGCATTCGTGAGAACCGATGTCTCGTCACTTTCGATACAGATTTCTGCAATATCTTGAATTATCCTGCGGATGAAACACGAGGCATCATTGTTGTCCGACCTAATCGCCCAATTACGCTTGCCTCTATTCGGATAATCGCAGACCAAATTATACAACTGCTCCAGGAACGCAACCCCGAAGGTTGCTTATGGGTGCTTGAACCTGACCGACTGCGCATTCGTAAATCTCGGAAGAAAGATTAGTCGGCAAAGTGCAATCTCCTAAATCAATGAGACAATAAACTGACAACTTGAAACATCTTTTAAAGATATTGATTTATACTTTACTAATGCCTGTTTCGGTATCGTACGGACAGGCTACAAGTTATTGTGACACAATCTATAATACCTTTGAAACAATACCCCAATATGACAAGGATTTCAAAGGCCTTACTAGCTACTTGATTAATGAATTAGCTCCAATTATTGGTGATTGCATGGAGCGTGATTCGACAATAATTGCTAGTTTATTTATTATCTTAACAATTGATAGTCAGGGTAAAGTAGTTGATGCCGCTTTTTCAAGGCCAAACTTAACTGCGATTTGCAAAACCGATTTAAAGAAAAAGCTTTTGACAATGAACGGATGGACAGCAGGGCAAGTAAACGGACAACCTGTTTGTAGAATATTTAATTGGCCAATCCGTTGCCTAAAATGGGAGTAGAAATACAATACTTATCCCCCTCAAAACACCGCCCTAACCTGCGCCCTCGCCACATGCACTACCCGCGAAGGGGACCCGCCCGAACGCAAAACCCTAAAAAGTTGGCCGCCATTTCTCAGAACCGGTATTAAGATTGAAGTTTAAAAATAAAAGAAATCAGCTATGAAATTGACCATTTTGTTATCCGTAATAATATTACTTGCCTGTAATGTTAGCGAAGAAAAAAGTGCCCCTAAAAAGACAGATGCTTTAGATAATACGCCTAAAACAACGGTTACTAAGCAACAAAGTGCAGCGCCGCCAGCTAAAACATACTCCAATAAACGCTTCAGGGATGTAATGGTAGAAAGAATTGGCAAAGACTCCTTCCTTATCCATGGTCAAGGCCAAATCTTTGAGGCAAGTTTTAGCTGGATTGTAGAAGATGGACACAATGAACTCAAAAAGGGGTTTCAAATGACCGATGCCGGAGCTCCGGAGTGGGGAAAATTTGAATTTGCTATTCGTGTTCAAAAAGAAAGAGAGCATTCAACATTAATGCTTGTTTTATTTGAGTCCAGCCCAAAGGATGGGAGCCGTCAATATGAATTGCCAATTATGCTCTATTGATTAATAATTTATTCATAAACGCTTCCCGCTAAAACACCGCCCTCACCTGCGCCCTGGCCACATGTACCACCCTATTCTCCCCCGTCTTTCTTCCCTCATAATTCAAACTCAGCTGCATCGATTTTGAAAGTTGCCGGTCCAGCGTCAGGTTCCAGAGAAAGTTCTTGCCGTCCTGTAAACCCTCCAGCATCGCAAACGCCACGGCAGAGTTGGGCGCACCCGTGTAGCGCACGTCCGCAAAAGTGCCCTTAACGCGCAGCGAGGTAGCGGCTTTAAATCCCTGGGCGTTGGGCTTGGATGCCGGGTTCCAGGTCAGTTCAGCCGTCCAGTTCGTTTGGTCGGCGCGCTCTGCAGCAGGGAGTGTATTTCGGCTGGTCTCCCACTTCATATTGGCCACGATGCGGAAACCTCTGGTGGGCAGCCAGGTCATTTTGGGTCCTAATTCCCAGCCTTCTAAGTTATAGTTTCTGGAGGCAAACG
>JAUSMG010000062.1 GCA_030645295.1 Saprospiraceae bacterium
AAAGTCAGCAAATCGTGTTTTTTTCCCAAAACAAAATAGCTACGGTGGACCACGGAAGGCGCATCTGGATGCTCGACAACAAAGGGAAAGTGCTGCCAGGATTCCCACTGGGCGGCAACACCAAGTTTGAGTTTACTCAAATCAACGGTGTAGAAATGCTGGTAGTGGGAAACAATAATGGCGTATGGGCATATAGATTGCGGTAAATTTCTTATATTTGCCAGATTGTTAGTATACATATTTAATGTTCAACCATTTAAACAAACACGATTATGGCAGTATTGAAAGTCCTCGAAATCCTCAGTGATTCAGCGATCAGCTGGGAAGATGCAACAAAAACAGGCATTTCCAAAGCCTCCGAATCCTTGCGCAACATCCGCTCTGCGCATGTGCAAAACCAAAGTGTGACGGTGAAAGACGGCAACGTGCAGATGTTCCGCGTGAACCTGAAAGTCTCTTTTGAGGTAGAAGGATAGGATTTTTAAACAGGATTCATGCGAATCAGGGGTAAAATAGACGTTTCGGTGCTACGCACCTATTTTACCCAGGATTCGCATGATTCATGTTTCATCATTTCTTACCTCAGAAACACCGCCATTTCCTCTATGTCACGGATACGCACATCAATATCGTCGCGAAGCGTAGTAGCGAGTGAGAGTCCCACATAATCCGCTTTGACCGGGAATGATTTGTGCTGACGATCTACCAGCACCGCAACTTCCACTTTTTTCGGCACTACTTTCAAGAGCGGCTGCACAGCATAAAAGATCGTGCGCCCGGTATTGGCCACATCGTCTACAATGACGATGGCTTTTCCGCGAAGTTTATCCGCAGGCAAATCCACAACAGGTTCATATTCAACGGGGTTTGCAGGGTTCAACCGGATACTCGTGAGGGTGAGGGTCGTGTTTTTGCTCGCAACCGCCTGTAATTCCGCCAACAAAAGTTGGGCAAAACCAAGTCCGTTTTTATTCAGTCCGGCCAGGATGATCTCTGATTCACCGTAATTGCGTTCCAGAATTTCGATGGCAATGCGCCGGATTTTTTGACGGATCTGGCGGTCTGTGAGTATTTGCATAAGAGAATAGTATAATTGTCCAAAGTCCAGGGTCCAACGTCAAAAAGTCCAAGGTCCAGCGGATTGTCTTGCAAAAGTCCGGTCTTCTCGCTGTATTTTGCGCCCCGAAAACGAATTTTTTATGATTCAATCTCTGCTTTTCATTTTAGTGGCGGGCGTGTCGGGTTGGTTTGCCTGGAAAGGCTTCAGCCGGGTATGGCGAAATATTCAACTGGGCAAGCCCGAAAAGATCAGTGGGAACACCAGCCAGCGATGGCGCAATGTGCTTCTGGTGGCCATGGGACAGCAAAAAATGTTCAAAAACTGGCTTCCCGCTGTGTTGCACTTGTTCATTTATGTAGCGTTCGTGATCACGCAAGTGGAGTTGATCGAGATATTTGTCGACGGCATTTTTGGTACACACCGATTCTTCGCGCCCTACCTCGGCGCGTTTTACACCTTCGTGATCAGCAGTATTGAAGTGTTGTCGGTGTTGGCTTTCGTGGCGACGATCATTTTTCTTTCCAGAAGAAATCTGCTGCGCATTGCCCGTTTTCAAAAACCGGAAATGAAAGGTTTCCCCTCCCGGGATGCCAACCTGATCTTGCTGGGTGAGATCATTCTCATCACCGGTATTTTCTGCATGAATGGCGGCGATAAAGTGTTGCAAGCCAGGGGTGTAGAGCATTATCATCTCACGGGCGATTTCGCCGTGAGCACCTGGCTTGGGCCCTTGCTTTTTGGCGGGATGAGTAATGGTGCTGTGGTGATTATCGAGCGTTTCGGCTGGTGGCTGCACATCTTTACCGTGTTCGGATTTATTTGCTATTTGCCTTATTCCAAGCATTTACATATCATTCTGGCATTCCCCAACACCTGGTACGCGCGACTCACCGCGAAAGGCCATATGGAGAACATGCCGGAAATTCAGCTGGAGGTGCGTATTATGATGGGGTTGCCTCCGCTTACCCCAGCAGACGGGGGGGAATCTGCTCCCGACGGAAATCCTTCGGGAGAATTACCGGAATTTGGCGCCAACGACGTGTTTTCGCTTTCCTGGCACAATATCCTTCAGGCCTATTCCTGCACGGAGTGCGGACGCTGCACCGCGGCTTGTCCGGCCAATATCACAGGTAAAAAACTCTCGCCCCGCAAGGTGATGATGGATGTCCGCGATCGTGCCGAAGAAGTAGGGGCGGCAATCGCCAGTGGCAGACAGGCAGTGGCAGCCTATGACGACGGTAAGTCGCTTTTTGACCGGATCACCCCTGAAGAACTGCATGCTTGCACCACCTGCAACGCCTGTGTGGAAGCTTGTCCGGTGCTGATCAATCCGCTGGACATCATCCTGCAAATGCGCCGCCATGAGATCCTGACCCAATCGGCAGGTCCGGCAGAGTGGCTGCCGATGTTCAACGCAATTGAAAATGCAGGAGCGGCCTGGGCAATGAGCGAGCCCCGTGAAGCCTGGCGGGATGCTTAATTAATTGATAATCAACGATATGATAGCATTTACTATGGCCGAAATGGCCGCACAAGGCAAAAGTCCGGAGATACTCTTCTGGGTAGGTTGCGCTGGTTCCTTCGATGCACGTGCACAAAAAGTGACCCGCGCCCTCTGCGAGATCCTGAATCACGCGGAAGTGGAATTTGCCATTCTGGGCAGCGAAGAACGCTGTACGGGCGATCCGGCTCGTCGCGCAGGAAACGAGTTCTTGTTTCAAATGACCGCCACGACAAACATCGAAACCTTGAACATGTACGGGGTAAAAAAAATCGTTACGGCTTGTCCGCACTGTTTCAACATCTTGAAAAACGAATACCCCGAACTCGGCGGACATTACGAAGTGGTACACCACACGCAACTGATCAATGAGTTGATTGTCAACGGTAACCTCAAACTTAAAGAAGGCGGCGATTTCAAAGGCCAACGCATCACGTACCACGATTCCTGTTATTTGGGCCGCGCCAACGATGTGTACGAAGTGCCCCGCGCCCTGCTCGAAAGTCTTGATGTGGACCTTGTAGAAATGAAACGCTCGCGCAAAAACGGCCTTTGCTGTGGCGCCGGTGGCGCTCAAATGTGGAAAGAAGACGAACCCGGCGACAAACGCATCAGTCTGGAACGCATTGAAGAAGCACTCGAAACCAATCCCACCGCCGTTGTGGCCAATTGTCCTTTCTGCCTCACCATGCTGCAAGACGGTCTGAAAGCAAAGGAGAAAAATGAACAAATTCCGGTTTATGACCTTTCAGAGATGATCCTTTCGAGGTTGTAAAAAAACGTCGCGTTATTTATTTATCCAACCTAGACCACATGCTCATGACGCCTATCATCGCCAAGGATTCCAGTTTCTCCCCCGATTCCCGTGTTTGGGTCTACACGTCCAATCGACCACTCACGGAAACAGAATCGGCCTTTGTCCAAAAAAATCTGGATGCTTTTTGTCAGCAATGGACGGCGCACAACCAGGCACTTTTAGCCAAAGCAGAAGTTTTTGAAAATCAATTGCTGGTCTTGATGGTAGATGAAACCCAGGCGGGCGCCAGCGGCTGTTCGATTGACAAATCCGTGCATTTTCTGGAACAACTGGGCGCAGAAATTGGCGCAGATTTTTTTGAACGGATGCGGTTTGGATGGGTAGATGAGCAGGGGGAGATGCGGTTCTCCAACCGTCCGGAATTTGTTGCATTGGTGCGTGAAGGAAAGATCGGCAGTGAAACTTTGGTCGTCGACACCCTGGTTCAGACAAAGACGCAACTGGCTGAAAAATGGCTGGTACCCGCAAGTCAAAGCTGGCATAAACGACTCGCTTAGCGCATGTTAGCAAGTTTTTGGACAGGCACTTAATAAAATGCGAACACCACAAACATCCCCCCCACAAAAAGTAAAGTGAAAGCAAGGAGATAGAAAAAGCAATATAAAATCCACTTCATAAAGGTTTTGAACCAGCCCTGTCCATAATACCGCAGCAGTGCAAGATACATCCCCGGCAAAGGCAGGATTGCTGCAAAGCCAACCCCTGCGGTCCCCCATAGCCCCAATCTTTCACCCACCAAAGCAATCAAAAGCAGCAACATCGCCCCCGTGTGAAAGTGAAGCAGAAAAATAAAATGCTCTACATAATAGCGATTCTGCCGAATGTATAGCAATCCCAAAACTCCGGACATCAACGCAACCAGCGCCAATATTGCCCAGGTCAGGCTGCCAATCAAGGCATGGATGAATGCCTCCGGTGTTTTGTATGCCTTGATCCCTTGCCGAACGATCAACTTTTCAAACCAATCGGTAATCTTATAACGCTGGATAATTTCTTCCGGCTCGTAGCGCACCAGGTCGAGGGTTGCAATTTGTACGCCACCCATGCCCATTCCAAAACCCGTGCTATCCATTGGGCCTTTCAGGAGCGAGTCTAATTCCCCCTCCAGATCAATGGAATAACGGCTGGCGAACGACTGCATCAAACTATCCACCGTGTATTGGACATGTGGTGTTTTCCATGCACTGGGCAAATTTTCATAATCGGATCGCATATCATAGAGCATGGCCTGGTACTTCATGCGTTCGTAGACCGAAAAAGTACGTTCCTCCACAATACTATCCCCCGATTCCGTAGTGACTTCAGTTTGGTAGTTAAACAGGCCCCCATCTTTGCTGGCTTCCGTGTTTTTCAACATGGAATTCAGCAAGAAAAGGAACAGAAACATCACTATGGCAAACAATCGAATGGGATGCGGGTATCGATCCTGTTTGCCTTTGAAAAACTCGGTGGTTACTTTTCCCGGCAAAAAAAGTTGCCATGCGGTCCGAATGAATTTCCCCTCCAGATGAAAAGTATTGTTCCATATCCGCCCCATCAGGCTTTTCATGCCAATACGCCCATCCGTGTCCTTTTGCCCGCAATGGGCACAGAACTTAGCCTTGTACGGCAATAGGTGGTAGCAATTGCGGCAATAGCGCTTCATAATTGATTCGATTAGGGGATTGGAACGATTGATTCGATTGGAGATAGGTACGATTGTACTGACTCCTTGCTATTTTTGCCCCGGCAAATATCAATCCTTAGCATCGAATTAATCGTACCAATCGAATCATTCGTACCAATCGAATCATTCGTACCAATCGTACCAATCGTACCAATCGTACCAATCGAATCAATCGAATCAATCGTACCAATCGAATCAATCGTACCAATCGAATCAATCCCCCAATCGAATCAATCTCCATGTCTATGCGTCAGCAAACTACCCCCCACATCCTGATGGTCCGGCCGGCCAATTTCGCGTTCAACGAAGAGACCGCCGCCAGTAACGCTTTCCAAAGCCGCGATGGTAAAATGAGCGCTACCGAAATGCGTGAACGGGCCATGCAGGAGTTCGATGGTTTTGTAACGCGATTGCGGGATGCTGGTGTGGATGTAATGGTGGCGGAGGATTCAGCCACGCCGGTAAAGCCTGATGCAGTGTTCCCCAACAACTGGGTCAGTTTTCATCAGGAGGGCATTGTGGTCACCTATCCCATGTTTGCGCCTACCCGGAGACTGGAACGCAGCGATGCCATCATTGATGACGTTTTGAGTAAAGGATTTCACTCAGACCGGCGATTGCATTTTGAAGAAAGCGAGCAATCTGAACACTTTTTGGAAGGAACCGGCAGCATCATTTTTGACCATCAGCACCAGCTTGCCTACGCGTGCCTAAGTCCCCGCACTGACGCAGCGTTGCTCGAAGAACTTTGCCAGGCCATTGGTTATCAGAAAGTTGTGTTTCACTCCGTGGACGGAAATGGTCAGGACATTTACCACACCAATGTGATGATGGCGCTTGGGGAAACCTTTGTGGTCATTTGCCTCGATACGGTGCGTGATCCTTCAGAGCGTAAAATGCTGGAAGAAAAATTCAGGGAAACGGGAAAAGAGATCGTAAATATTTCACTGGAGCAAATGAACTCGTTTGCTGGCAATATGCTTCAGGTGCGCAATGTTGAAGGACAGACCATACTCGTCATGTCGAGCCAGGCGTATCGCGCCTTGAAACCTGCCCAGATCCAACAATTACAAGGCCACACCCAACTGCTGCACGCTCCGATTGATACCATTGAAACTTACGGTGGCGGCTCGGCCAGGTGTATGATGGCGGAGGTGTTTTTGCCGAAAGATTAAATTTTGCGGTTTAATCTTCAGTATTTTACCGTCACCTTCTCCATTATATCTCCGGGCAAAATATTGTCCACCACTTCCATGCCCGATTTCACCCGCCCAAAAATCGTGTAATTTCCATCCAAATGCACACGCGCCGAATGCGTGATGAAAAACTGGGTGCCTTCCGTATCAAACCCATTGGAAGCCATGCCGAGTAATCCCGACTGGTCATACCAGGTCAGTCCAATCTCGGTACGGATCGAATAATCGAGGGAACCCGAGCCATCACCGCGCGGGCAGCCGGTTTGTATCACATGGTCGGCCACGACACGGTGGAACACTTTGCCGTTGTAAAAACCTTTGCCCGCCAGTTCTATAAAATTAGCGACCGATCCAGGGGCCCACTGCGGCCAGAGTTCCAGCACGATCGTGCCTTTTGCCGTTTGTATGCTCACTTCTGTTTGATCCGCTACAACTTGCAAACGCTCCCAGTCGATGGGGTGATTTTGAGGGATCTTAGGCAAGGCGGGCTCCGTGCGACCCTCCAGATAGGCAATGGATTTTTCCAGCGCGGCAATCGCCTCGTAGTCGCGCGGCATTTTGAGTTTCCCGAATGCTTCGCGGAAGTCTTCAAGTCGCGTGGAGTCCCGGATGTCCCTTAAATTTTGCGGATTTTTTGTTGAAAAAGCAGGGGCAAGCATACTGATCATGCCCGGGTCGCCATTGGCAACGACCTCACGGGTATAGTTGTAAAGTGTGCGGCGAACCCCCTTTGCACTCTCGCCAAAATGCGCCCAAAAATCAGCGCGCGACATGATAGACACCAAAACTTCTGTTGCGGCCATTTTTACAGCCGCATTTGGGTCGTTGAAGCCATATTGGTGAATCCAGGTGTAGTTCCAACCATGTTCGGCCAATCCGCGAAGGCAGGAAGCCCGGTCGAAAGGGTTTTTCGATTGCTGAAAAAGCTGTTTTAAGCGCCAGTTTACATCAGATTTAGCCGTAGAATCGCTACGAAACGAGAGGTTTTTATTCGCCGCATGGTACAAGGCAATTTGCATCGGCATCGGCCAGCTCGGGTTGTCGCGTGCCATCCGCCAGTACCATTGCCCGTCCTGAGGTCGACCGCTCTCCACAAAAAATTCTGCTGCTGCACGGCCAACGTGCGGATTTGGATCATACAATCGTTCGGCCACCAATACCCGTGCAGTATCATAGGTGAATTTACCCAATGCTTTGATGATCTCACATTTTACCCGCCAGTCCTGCTCCGTTTTGATCACTTTGGAAAGCATTCCAAAGGCAGGGCTGGTCCCAGATTTACCCAAGGCCAGGGCAATTTGAGCCCGCACCTCCGGGGCATTCACGGCCCGGACAAAACCAAGGCCAATGGTCACCGCCTGAGCGCTGTCCAAAGTAATTCCTTTGGCCCGAGCGAGGTAGTAGGCTGCAACCAAACGGGCAGGCGCCGGGATATTTTCATTGCCCACATATTCCACCATCTTTTGGGTGGCCGAGGCCTCGATGATGGCGGAGTCTCTGAGCGCAAAACGCAGAATAGCGCGGCATTGTCCTTCCAGCAAAAGGGTATCGGAAGGCAGATAGGTGGTGGTTGCCGCGATTTGTATAAGGCTTTTACGGGTGCCGCATTTTCCAACGGCCTCGAGTACCACAGCATTGAAACGCTGATGTTCAGAAAGCGAATCTTTGGACATAAAAGCAGCAATAAGCGGGCCCTCACATTTGGCCGAGCCAATTTGCCCCAAAGAAAAAGCGGCGGCTACCCGTACGTCCTCCACAGGATCTTGCAACAGGGGCGCGAGCGCTGCGATGGCGTTTGTGTCGCGCACCGAGGCGAAGGAAAGCGCAGCCAGGTAGCGCAGGGTCACGTCGCGGTCGTTCAGGAAAAGCAGCAAACTGTCTGTCTTGCGTTTATCGCGCAGATTGTACAGGAGTTGTACCTTTTTATTGCGCAGGTCAAGGTTGACTTCGCCATGTTCGATCTCTTTTTTTTGGTTGTATTCGGGCGGCTGACAGGCGGTCAGTAGCAAGTAACAAGTGGCAAGTAACCAGCAGCAAGGAGCAAGAAAACTGAATCGCATGGGAGGAAGCGGCGGCATTTTGCCGCTGACGCGCTGCAAAAGTAGTTTTTTTGAAGGGATTGCGGTGCTATGAAACACACCATCTCTACCATTACCCTTTTCGAAATCTCGCGCGGCTTCAACGCCCGGTTCTTTCACACCGGTTCCATGACCATCGCTTATGTGGAGGTGGACGAAGGGGCGGAACTCCCCGAGCACACGCATTTACATGAACAGGTGACGACCTTGCTGGAAGGCTGGTTCGATCTGATCGTGGGCGGGCCAAAACAGGCACTGGAACCGGGCTATGTATGCGTCATTCCGTCCAATGTGCCGCATTCTGGCAAGGCGCACACACGTTGTCGTATCATGGATCTGTTTAATCCGGTGCGGGAAGATTTTAGGAAAGGGGAGGTGGCGTATGGGGTGCGGTGATTAGTTGTGCCGCAGGACTACCCCCTGATTTTCAAAGATTTCTGTAATTTACTTCTTCCCAGCTTTCTTTTTGTGCGCAGGTCTTTTTCCAGTCAATATTTCTACGAAATCATCGGCTGAAATAACACTGACAGATGGGAAAGGAATTTCCTTCAGCACCCGAAAATGTTTGTCGTCGGTCACGATAAAATCAACGTTAGCGGAAATGGCGCAGTCCACAAATTTGTTATCGTCCGGGTCGGCTGAGATGAGGTTCCAGAAATAGTAATTGGAGATAAAATTTGTTTCAGGAGAACCAAGAATCATTTCCATGATATTTTCAGCGACTCCAGGTTGAAACCGTTGTTGCAAAATTTCTATGTATTCGTCCAGTATGTCAGTGGTTACACAAAGTTGATAAACCCCTTCCCAAAACGCTTGAATAATTGGGCGATAGGTAGCAGGAGTAGAAATCGCCGCAAAGAGCACATTTGTGTCTAATACGACCTTCATTTTTGGGCAGATTTATACGGGGTGCGAAGATGTTCTTTCAAGAACCCTTCCGCCGTATAGCCTTTTTCAATACAGTCTTCCGTTGCCAATTCAATGGCTTTTTCTGCAAAATACCGGGCAATCAAGCGTTGAATCGCCTTCAAATCTTCCTCAGAGACATTGGAGGCATACAGTTTGAGCAGCGTCAACTGGAGGTTGCTGAGCGGCGGTTTTGTTTCGATTGCCTTTGCTGATTTGTGCGCGGTCATTTTTGAATAATTTTGGACAAAGTTAATGGGTGAATGCCTTTGTTCAAAGTCAAACTCATTTAAAGTTCGATAGGAATGTGAAACTGGTCGAGGTTGATGACGGGCTTCATCTCAGTTTCTCCTTCAAATACACCCCCGTATAACTCCCCTTAACCCCCACCAATTCCTCCGGAGTCCCCTCAAAAACCAAGCCGCCGCCCTCTTTCCCGCCTTCAGGTCCCAGATCAATCACCCAGTCCGCCGATTTGATGACCTCCATATTGTGCTCTACGACCAGTACACTGTGGCCTTTTTCCACCAGTGCATTGATGGCCTTGAGCAGTTTTTTGATGTCGTGGAAATGGAGTCCCGTAGTAGGTTCGTCGAAGATGAAAAAGATATGGCCGCTGGAATTTTCCCGGATCAGGAAAGAGCCGAGTTTCACGCGCTGTGCTTCTCCGCCGGAAAGTGTGCTGCTGGACTGGCCGAGATGAACGTAGCCCAGACCCACGTCAAACAGCGGCTGAATCCGGTCTGTGATGTCTTTCTGACCTTTGAAAAATTCCAGGGCTTCTTCCACACTCAGGTTCAGCACATCAAAAATACTCTTGCTTTTGTACTGAACATCGAGTACCTCCTGACGGAATCGGCGGCCTTTGCATTCCTCGCATTCGAGGTGCACATCGGCCAGAAACTGCATCTCTACCACTTGTTCGCCTTCGCCTTTACAGGTTTCGCAGCGCCCGCCTTCTACGTTGAAACTGAAGTGTTTGGGTTGAAAACCGCGAATTTTGGAGAGTTGCTGTTTGGCAAAAAGTTCGCGGATATAATCGTAAGCCTTGACGTAGGTGACGGGATTGGAACGGCTGCTTTTCCCAATGGGGCTCTGGTTGATGAACTCCACCCGCGTCACTTTTTTGACGTTGCCTTCTATGCCATCGAAGGATCCGGCTTGTTTTCCGGCGTTCTCAGGTATATGTTGCGAAAGTGCCGGGAAAAAGATGTCGCGCACCAGCGTGGTTTTTCCCGAACCACTTACGCCGCTCACCACCGTCAGGCAATGGAGCGGGATGCGCACATCCATCTTTTTCAGGTTGTGCTGCCGAACGCCTTTGAGGGTCAAAAATTCTTTGGCCGGGCGTCGTGTCGTGGGTGTTTCGATCCGCATTTCCCCGGTCATGTACTTGGTTGTAAGGCTATTGGGCGCAGCTTTGGCGATATCTGCATAAGGCCCTGAATACACCACGTTGCCGCCGTGAATGCCCGCCTCCGGACCCATATCCACAAGGTAATCGGCGTTTTCGATGACGGATTCTTCGTGTTCTACAACTACTACGGTATTGCCCAGGTCACGGAGTTCTTTCAACACTTTGACCAGACGACCCGTGTCGCGCGGGTGCAGTCCGACCGATGGTTCGTCAAGCAGATACATTGATGCCGTAAGGTTCGAGCCGAGTGTCCGGGTGAGGTGGATACGCTGAGTTTCGCCGCCGGAAAGGGTGCTGGAAATACGGTCGAGCGTAAGGTAGCCCAGGCCAAGTTCAACCATGAAATGCAGCCGATTGTTGATCTCCAGCAGGAGGCGTTTGGCGACTTGCCGGTCGTGCTCACTGAGTTGAGCATGCAGGGTCTGGAAAAAAGCCAGCACCTCATCGAGTGGCACACTGGTTAGATCGGAGATGTTTTTTCCGCCGATTTTCACGCACAAGGCTTCCTTCCGGAGCCTTCCGCCATCGCAGGTATTGCAGGTGGTTTTGCCGCGGTAACGGGCCAGCGTTACCCGATTCTGGATCTTGTAGGTCTGGCTTTCCAGTTGTTTAAAAAACGCATCAATGCCCTCAAAGTATTGATTTCCAGTCCACAACAGTTTTTGTTCCTGTTTGTTAAGGGCCTCGTAAGGCGTGTGTACCGGAAAATCAAATTTGTGTGCGTGTTCCAGCAACAAGACCAGGGACTCGCCAAATTTTTCGCCTTTCCATACGGCTACTGCGCCGTCGTACACGGATTTGGACTTGTCGGGCACTACTTTGTCGAGGTCAATGCCGAGCACCCGTCCGTAGCCTTCGCAGGTGGGACAAGCGCCGTAAGGATTGTTGTAATTGAACAGTTGCGGCGTGGGTTCAGGAAAAGTGATGCCGTCCAACTCAAATCGATTGTTGAAGGGCTGGGTTACATAAGCCGCCTGTTGACTGCCACTGCTACTGCCACTGCTACTGCCTCTGCTACTGCTACTGCTACTGCCACTGCTACTGCCACTGCCACTGCCACTGCCACTGCCACTGCTACTGCCACTGCTACTGCCAACTGCTACTAAACACTCCCCTTCGCTTTCATAAAACGCGGTGTTTACCGAATCTGCCAAACGCATCCAATCGGATTCCTCCAGATCAGGTGAGATCACGAAACGGTCGATAAGGATACGGAGATTTTGGTCATTGAAAAGATAAGCGTGCTGCTTGACCTCAAAACGGGTCTCTATGCCTTCGAGAATGTCCTGAATGCTCAGGGTCTCGTTTCCAAACTGCACCCGCGTGTAACCTTTTTGCAACAAAAGGTTTAATTCTTGCTCCAGACTTCGCTCCAGATATTTTTTTGGGAACGGCATCAACACAAGCCCACGGGTGCCATCCGGTAGTTTTTTGATGAAATCAATGACGTCAGATACCTCGTGTTTTTGCACGATCTGTCCCGAAATGGGCGAGTAAAATTTGCCGATCCGGGCATACAGCAGGCGCAGGAATTCGTACACCTCCGTCATGCTGCCTACGGTACTTCTGGCATTGCCGGT
>JAUSMG010000065.1 GCA_030645295.1 Saprospiraceae bacterium
GTTAAATGCTCCTTGTGCACCGGCAGGTTTAGTTACTGTTGCTATCTGTGTGCCGTTTTTCTTCAATAGATACGTCATGCTGGTCACTCCGGTATCCGCTGCTGCGTTGTATGCCACTATGATTGCACCTTTTTGATCGGAGCATTCCGGTTGGGTGGCTGCCAGCTTGATACTGGGCTGTGGAAGTGCTGGAATGCTGGTCTGCTTTATTTCATAACAATTGACGGCGCTACCAGGCAGGTCCATTTTCCAGTTCTTGTCCCGCACTGCAACAGTGTAATTTCCTTGGTTGATGCCTGTAAAAGTATAGGCGCCATTGTTTACAGATGAAGTCAGGGGTGAGATATCGTTTAATTTTTTATAATCTGTATGCTGACCTGTGTACAAATACATTTTATACTCACCCACCGCATTTGTAACCGATACCTTCAAAGCAGCGGTTCCACCTTCACAGATGGTTTGAGGCATATTTGTTATCACTATTTCATCCTTGGTTGGCGCATTAAATACATTATAGGTTTGGCCCTCGGGCAGGTACATGGTGATTAAGCTGGGCGCTTTACTATTGGTTGGGTAGATACAGCCCGGCGGACAATCATATACCGGTATTGCCCGGTAATATTTAAAACTTGTTCCGGCTGTTGTTATCAGGTATTCAGTCGTGGTATGGCGGTCAAATGTCCAGGTTCCATCCGCATTCTGATATTCCCATTTGTAGTATCCGCCCTTATAACCATTCTTCATGGGAACTCTGTACACGATATCCTGGCCATTACAGAAATCCTGAGCATTTTGAAAATTTGAATTACCCGGGCCTTCGAAATAACCCACTTGCAGGTCTGCCAAATGCTTTAGAAAATCAAAACCAGGCTCGTTTTTTTTCTCAATTGCGTTAAAATAATAAGATACATAGTAACTTACTCCCCACATATCATCCGATGATTTAAGGTCTTTGTAATTATCGGATGCAGGGTCGGTTGATAATGCTTTAAAATCGGTTAAAGAATAATCTTTATACAGGTGATCTGACTCATTGTCGTCATCCTTGTCGCTACTGCATGTCTCATCAAAACGCCAGTCTACTGAACAGCCATCTGATTCAAATGCCTGGAAACCCATTCGTATTCTTAAGAGCGGGCTGAAGAATGCGGTATCGTTAATCAAGAAAGATCCGTTACTCAAGTCTATCGTTTTCTTAGGAGTACCTGCTATGGAATAAGAAAAAACTTCTTTCGAAGTGAAATTTTTCCAACCGGTAAACGTACCATTAGGTTCCTCATGAAGGATTTCATTTTGGAAATTGGTTGCAGCATATGGAGGCTGATCTACGGAAGGGAAAGCGCTGGTGTTGAAATTACTCCCCGGAAAACTTTTCAACCCGGCATACATACGCCATACGCCTTCAAAATTTGAGCCATAGCCATCATTCATACGCCCACCATTACCATCTGTGGCATACACATAATTTGTATAAACTCTTAAAGAAAATGTCTGCCCTTGCAACAGCAATGGAGCAAAACCGGTTAGTAGCATAGCAAAAAACCAGTTGCGAATATGTAAAATATAATGCTTCATCGAATTGTAGATTTGAAAATTAATACTTGACTTCTATCGTTTCGCTGAGCGGGCTGATAGCGCCATTTTGATACTTTACACCAACCTGGTATTGGTAAGCGGTATTCATGTGCAGGTTTTTATCGGCAAAGGCGAAAACGAAGGCCTTGTTTTTTTTACCTGATTCATCCACTATTTCAGGAGGCGCTTTGGCGTAGGTCACTAATTTTCCACCACTTTCGGCCCGGTAAATGACAAATTCGCGAATACCTGTTTTTACAGGGTATTGCCAGGTGAGCAGAACCAATCTTTCACTGCGGTCGGGGGTTCCGCTGAGTTTGTTTACACCCACCCGTATCATATTGTCAATTCTGCCTCCCTGAATTGCCTGAGAGTAGGTGCGCAAACCGGCATCGTCAATGGCTTCTACCCTGTAGTAACAGGCTATTCCAGGCTCGCCGGTGGAATCGGTGAACGAAGTAGGGCTGTACGGGTCAATCGCTTTTTGGGTAAAGAGGGTTTCCCAGGCATCGCCCTCAGGGGTATCCAGGCGGCGACGTTGCAGGTGCTGTTCCAACACGTCAATACTCGAGCTGTTGGCCCACTGGAGTTTCACCCCATATGTTTCCGATCGGATATCATTAAATACAGCAGGAGAAGGAGGTATGGTATCGGGCCGGCTTACCTCAGCAATGGCGGAGAAGATGGACTGGTTGTGGTGGAGGTCTTCAGAAATTACCCGGTAGTATATTTTTTCGCTCAGAGTAGCCAGGGTTACGGTGTCTAAATAATAGGCTTGTTTGCGCACATCGCGGGTTACCTGGATAAAATTATGGCGGGGGTCATTGGCCATAAAAACCCGGTATCCCAGTAAATCAGGTTCCTTGTTTTCATCCCAGCTCAGGATGAGTGTCCCATCGTTAAGGACGCGCCCACGCACATGCTGTGGCACGGCCGGCGGGGTGGCATCGTGCAGTTCTCCCATGACCGAAAATGAGGGCATTTCCCGTTGCAGCTTATCCATGGCGATGACTTTGTAGAAATTGAGCGACATCGGTTTCGGATCGGTGAAGGTTCGGGCAGCCGAAGGCAAGAGCTCTTTTCCCGTGATAATGGTATAGGGTCCTTTGTCGTTGTCGGCCCGCATGACCTTAAACCCTGTGATCTTGGCCTCTTGCCCTTCGGAAAATTCCCAACCAAGTATAAAACCCTTTTTGTCGTCGGGAGTCAGGGAGGAGATTTCCGGAAAATAGGCGGGTAAAGGATCTATGCCCATGCCCTGCACAGGGTCGGATGGGGGACTGCTTTCTGCGAAAGAAGAATTGCCGATTACCCGGTACAGGTAGAGGCGGTTGTTCTGGGGTAAGGAATCCACAAACAACTGAGGCGGCAGGATTTCGCCCGGTGTATCGGAGCGGCGAAGGGTTACGAAAGGCTGCTCGTTCCGGCGGGTCCAGGTAATTCCATCTTCGGAGCGTTCGATAAAATAGCTGACAAAAAACCTCGAAAAAACATCCGTGTTCCAGGTTAAAAACACCTGCCGGTCGCCGAATTTGATATTCAGGTCAATGGGTTTCGGCAGCTCAAATATCTGGTCGGGCTCTACTGCAACCGCCGCAGTATCCACGGTTAATTTTGGCTGAAAAGCCGGGAAAACCCGGTATAAATAAGTCTCATTGGCCTGAACGTTGTTGTCTTCATACGCCAAACCCAGGGCAAGTGCTGTTGGCCAGGAATGATCGGCAGCAAAGAGCATGAAACCGAGGCGGTTTTGCGTTTCATACAAGCGGGTAACCAGCCCGGGGGAAGCGTCTTTTTCCGCATCCGTTTTTTCATCAAGGTCAAAAGTTTCACCATACAGCGCCTGTGCAGCCACAGCAGCATAATCATCGCTATCCACCAGCTGCCTCCAGGCTTCCACCGGATCCAGCGGCCGCAGCGGCTCCTGCGTGAGCACCTCGCCACGCATTACTTCTTCCGCCGGAAGGCTTTTGCCATCGCGCATCATCGTATACCGCACCAGGGTATAGCCGCTTTTATTGCATTCGCGCCAGGCATAAAAAGTACTGGGCGCCCAGCGCAGGCGGATGCTTGTTTTCGTATGGTGGGCGATCAGCGCCAATTCGTGTTTAAGCGGTTCGGGTTGCTGTGCCGCTGCAAAGAAGGGCATTAATATGAGCAACCAAACTATCGGAATATATTTCATGTTTAGCGTCCTTTTTTGTAGAAAAAATAGGGTTTCAGAGGAGGTTTTCCTGGCCATTAATTGCCATTGTTTTCCAATTTAACCTGCACTGTTTTCACAGAGTTGGGTGTCGTTTGGCCCGGCAGGTAATACTTCAATTGTGTCGTATAAAACCCTTCAGGAAGGGCCGGCAAATCGAAACTATTTCTGAAAGTTTCCCAGGCCGGCGGGATGTTGCCGTGGTCCGCCAGCCACTCGTTCACCTGGGTTGTAAAGTCCCACTCATCTATTTTCATATAATATTGCGGGCGATACGACAACCTGCAAATGTTGTTGCTAAGCGTGTAAGTTCCTGAACTGATGTTTTGCTCGGTCAATCCCGATGGCATTCCATCGGCGTACAGGATAGCGACGGCGCCATTGCGCACCGGTACACGCCCCATAACCGATGTGTCGGGTCTGCCCAACGGAGCGGGAATATTCAGATTGGGGAACTTGCTGTACATGCCTGGATATACCGCATTGGTGTACCAGTTTTCAGCGGTTTGGTTTTGGCCCAAAACGGCTTCCGGCCGAACCATCGGTTTTATCCGATATTGTTCTGTCCCGTTTTCGTAATCCTCGTATCGGCCGTTCAGATCGGTTGCGTCGAAATATTCCGGGCCGGTCAACTTGATCCCGAATTGGGAGATACCCAGGCCATTGTTGCTGCTGAAGAACATGGGTGCTTCCCAATACTCCTTAGTACGCATGGCATCCACTTTCTGCGAGAAGGTATTGTATAGACTGGTGCGCAGGTACTGGCGATACAATTGGTTGGTCTGCAATTCAGTGATATTGCCCTGTGCAACCCTTTCGTTCATGAGCACGGTGTAAGGATCACTCACGGATGGATCAGGCGTTGCCAGGTTGCGTACCTGGGTGACCACATCAGCATCCAATGCCTGCGTAACAGCGGTAGGTACATTGGCCAGTGATAGTTGAAGGACGGCATCGTTGGGGATGGCTTGCGGGATGGCGAAGCTCACTAGTTTAGTCCCGGCATTATAAGTCAGATCACTTTCTCCCTGTACTATATTGCCTTGGAAGAAACGGGCCTTCTGATTCCATTTTGTTGGATCAAGGGCACAATCAGCCTGGCCTTTAAACAAATAGGCCTGTCCCTGGATCAATTTTACATACCCGTTAGTGGATTCTCCTTTCAGAAAATTAGTCTGATTGCGCGCCGGATAACTATACGCTACATTGTAATCCGGAATATAATCGGGCGCCTCTCCGCTGGTAAAGGTTGAAGTAACTGATTCAATGTAATTGGCGCCATTATCCTGCTGGACCATCGTCCAGTTGCTGAGCCCATCTGCCGATTGTAGAAAATTCAAACTGACGGTCAGTTTAAACTTTGTTTTCCCTTTAAGGATCTCCGTGGGCGTAATGCCTACCACATCATTTGTGGAATTCCATTTTTCCACGCCATCTACTTTTTCCCCACCACCTACTAAAGCATTACCGCTGAAATATCGCAGTTCGAAAGTTTGCTTTTCGGCTTTGTAGAATTTCACTTCGTCATTATCTTCGATTTCAAAGACATGCCCGACAGGGATACTGAAGGTGGCACGGGGCCGGGTAAACACATCCACATCTTCCGAACCGGTTACTGGGGTCACACCCGCAATGAGTTGTATATCGCCTAAAGGAGAGCTCCCTACTATTTTACATTCTTTTCCGATGTCATGTGGAAAATGGCACTTGCCATGGAAAAGGCCTCCCAACGCACTGTAGCTGCCCCCAATGGTCCCTTTAGCCCACAAAGGATTGGGCAATTTGGCTTCCATGAAGGCGCCGGCGGCAATCGCAAGAATTTGCACCCTCCGCTGTTTTCCTAACAACTTAAATTTCAGGCCTATTGCTCCTGTCAGGTAAGCATAAAATTGTCCGGAGGCGTACCATCCGTTGATGCCTAATGGCGGATTACTTCCTTCACAATGGGCATCCTCACCATAGTCCTTGAGCATGACGTCAAAACCTGCCCCGGCGCCAAATTTGCCGTAAAACATAGCAAAACCTATTTCGGGAATATCAAATGCCAGGGATGCGCCAAACATTACGCCGCCTCCATTGTGTCCTGAAGCTGAAGAAGCCGGTATGTAGCCCGGAAATGCTGCCTGCAATTCAGGAGACATTCCGGGGAATGCGGGCAAGACGGAACCTGCATCAAAATACGCGGTGACGAGCAGCCCGAGTTTACTCCAGTCTATTTTGAACCTGCTGCTGGTATCAGGTATGGATGCGCCGGGTTTGGCAGCCATATTTTTGAGGGGCCCGAGCGCAAAACTGAGCATAATACGCTTTTCCGGGGTTCCTATGTGAATATACCATTCGGACGGATCGGCGTGAATCACTCCTCTCCCTGCCAGTTTTCCCGTATAAGCCCCGGTGATCGTTTCTTTGGCTACATTGACCGTGAGATCTGCCGTTGCATGAAATGTTTCGGAAGGGATATTATACAACATATCAAATGCGCAACTGATCTGAGGCTCTTTTTTGGGCTTCCCCGGCTCATCAGGCGGCGTCATATACCTTCCAGCCCCTCTAAAACTAATTTGTTCGACGCCACCGCCATTATTGAAGATGATCTCGAAAATGAGGTCGCCGTTGAATATTTCTTTCTTGACCGTACCCAGCCCTATTCGCGCTTTTATACCAAAGAGCATTCTGCTGTCGGGTATATACTGCGCGCCATCAATACAATACCCTAAAGTAGTAGACGTCTTGCGTGTTGTTACCCCATACGGGGCCACGGAGGCATCTACTGAAATGGAGCGCTTCATATTCAGCGATAAGCCTCCGCCAAATCCATAGAGCGCCAAGCCGGAGGTTCCCAGCGGTTTTCCTGGGGTGAAGGAGGCGTAAGCGTCAATAAACATGTAGAAATAATCATTCACAATTCCGAACATCGCACCAGCATCCACTTTGAGCTTAGGTTCAAACTCTGCTTTCACAGACCCCTGAAAACCTGTGCCATAGATGGCATTGTGCTCGAACATCACAATTTTTCCGGCCACTTTGTAACCCGGAGCGCTATAATCAATCACCAGGGAATCAAGGAAAACCCGGTCGTAAGTCCAGATTTGCTTTCCCGATACAGTATCCTCTTTCACATTGCAGATAATTTTTGCGCCTCCTTCCGCCTTTAATCCCTGTGTCTGCTTTGATCCACTGGAGCTTGTATTTTCTGTGGTCAGATTGACGGCTATTCCTATGGAGAAAGCCATTTCCCCGGGCACGCCAGTCGGGCCAAAGCCGGCGTTTTTGATGGTAATGGGAAATTTGGACACCTTTGGGAGTTCACCTCCGGTGTTCGAAAAACTCCATTTTCCGCCGCTGATCACATAAGGCGCTGCTGCTGATAAATGCAGCCCCTCAACTTGTATAAATGGTATTTTCAGTGAATCCTGTTTAGCGGCAGCAGATTTGGATATGGATGGCATATACATAGCCTTGCCATAGATCTTCAACTCGGCAATAGGGTCGTTAATGGTATCATTGTAACCCACCGTAATTTCCGTATTGGGCATGAATAAAAACTTAGCATGTAAGGGTGGTGCCGGAATTTCTTTGTTGGTTTTAATTTTTATGGAGAAGGCATAATGGCTGCCTGGCTGGATGATACATCCGTAGCCAATGGTATCTTTAAACGGTGGCGGCACTACGGTACCTTTAACCGCAAATGACCGGAACTGACTCTTTAGAATACTGATATTTACAGAATCTATAGAAGCCGCCCAGGTGCTGATTCTGCCTTCGCTTATGGGTATAAGATTTTTTACAAAAAAATCACCCGTAACACCCAGGTCATCAACGATCATATTCGTTGCGCCCAACGTCAATTGTTCGGGGGAGGATTTACTGCCTTTGCTCCAGGGGCATTTTCTCGGGAACATGATCTGTAGCCGCTTGATTAAAACACCCGTCCATTTGACGGCCTCTCCGCTTTTCAATAGCGGGTGTTCATAGTCTTTTGGAAAAGACCCCTTGGCAGGATCAAGGGTTTCGCTGAAATCGAAAAAGGCATCCTGTACCGTAAAGGTATAGCCGGGCAATTGCGGCAACGTAAAGGGGGTGATGCTCAGGCTTCCGGCAAACTCAGCGAGGTCAGTGATTGTCATTTGGAATGACCCGGTTACGTATTTGTGCGCGTAGTACTCCTTTTCTTTTGGGGTGCCTTTATCCACCTTGGTCGTATCCACTAAAACAGTCTTGCCTGTAAGTACATCAACCGGAAGCACCAGATCGTGGCAAAAAGCAACACTGCCCTGCAGGCTAAATGACTTAAATCCGTTACAGTCCCATGCAACAGAAGTGTTACCACCTCCCTTCAAGGTTATTTGAGATTTGAAAAAACTAGTATAGGTAAGATCCGCCCCCAGGAAAAGTTTGGACTCTCCCAGCAGGCCGCCTGGATGAAATCCTACCTTATTCATTTTGAAAACAGCGTATTGCTCGGAGGAAGGTAACGGGGCGTGCATATAGGCATCCAATACCGCGCCCTGCGGACTAAAAATGACATTTATGATGGATATTTTATATCTAGAAGTATCCTCAGACAAAACAATCGGAACATTAAGGCCGAAAGAGGCAAAAAGTGGAAATGCATTTTCCTGCCCCTGCGTTGTCAAATATGCCAGGGAGTCTAGCCTGGATATATCTGCACCTTTGTATGGATTTGCCGCTGTATATGGATTTGACGGATCGGTATAATCCGCAGGGTCATAAGGGTGGAAGAAATTGTAAGGGTTATTGATACTGTAGGGATTGTAGGGGTTTTTTGCAGTATAAGGGTTATTAGGGTTCTTATAATCGTAAGGGTCGTAAGGTGCTTTGGTATTGGAAGGATTATAGGGGTCATAACCTACCGCAACTTTCCTTGGCGGCAGCGGGGCTTTTGGAAATTTGCTCTGAAGACAAAAATCCAACTCTGATTTTTGCTCATCCGGAATCTTCATGATGTCCAGTATCTTTTTTAAATTCAGGGCATTGGCTACAATATTTCCTTTGTAAACTTCTTTGTTGGTATTCACATAGATATCAGTGAACCGGCAGTTTATGGTACCACCCAGCCATGGCGTTACTATCTGGCCGTATCCCTGCCAGGCGCCGCCAGCGGCAGCCCCGGAAGAAACAGCGGGTTGAACCTGCAATAATTTACAGGTAAATCCACCCACCGTTACTTTATCTCCGGCTACTAATGTCGAGATGTTTGTTACGTTGGTAACAACAGGCAGACTGAATGGTGCGCCACAATCG
>JAUSMG010000066.1 GCA_030645295.1 Saprospiraceae bacterium
TATTACACCGTGGCTGCAAACGTGAATGGTTGCATTACGCCCCTGGATTCAGCACTTGTTCGAATGGGAGTTACCCCGGATGCTGTGGATGATCTGCAATATGAGGTTGCAACCAATGAAATTTTGGTCGACTTCAATGTGTTGCTTAACGACATTTATGTGCCGGATGATTACACCTTAACGATCACGAATCCACAACCGGGTTTGATCAATCACGGAAACGACCTGTACTCCTTTGAGGCTGGCAACAGCAATACGAATGTTAACTTTATTTACGAACTCTGCTCGGAAGCCTGTCCGAACCTTTGCGATATTGGCATCGTCAACATCGCGGTCCGGGAACGCATGTGCAATACTGTTCCCAATATCATTACCCCCAATGGCGATGACCTGAATGATTTTCTGATGATCCCGTGTCTTGACATTGAGCCCTATCCGCTAAATCATCTGGTCATTTACAACCAGTGGGGTGATCGGGTGTATGAGGCCATGCCCTACAGCAATGATCCGGGTAAAGCCTGGAGAGGCGAGTTGTTTGGAGAACCCGGGAGAGGCTTGCCAGATGCCACCTATTTCTACATCTTCAAGGCTACCCCTGATGACAAAGGATTGAGAGGGTTTATTGAGGTGTTCCGGTAATTGGATTTGGCGGGCTTTGGAGCAACTCCAAGAAGCCAATATCTTATTGAAATATCAAAATCCGCAACCTTTATGAGGTTGCGGATTTTTTGTTTGGAGGTGAGCTCTTCCCAATATTGAACACACCCTATGAGACCTCAGCATGAGCCGTTAGATTTGATGGCTCTTCGTGACTTCTGTGGGTAACCAACAAAACACATCTATCATCTTGGAACCGTAGTCCTTCAACAATTCGGTTAGTATAAGGAAAATCGCACTGTTTAATGGTCATTGTCTCCAATATACTTCATAACCTCAAATAGCTTCGGGTTGGATGCGATGTGATGCCGTATGCCTTCCAGCACCCCTTTTGCCAGGGGATGTTTTGTAAAATAAATCAATTTATTCTTTTTCAATCGTTCCAACTCCGGGCTATAATTGGCGACCACGATTCCATTTGCTTTACCTTTTAGCATATCCTCATCGTTACCGCTGTTGCCCGCAGTAATGAACTGGTCCAGCGGGATTTTCCATTTGTAACTCAGATAACGGACGGCGCTACCCTTGCTGGCCCTGAATGGCAGAATATCGAGATATTTATTTTCGGTTAATAAAATTCTGGCTTTCAGCTTACGGTCGTCCAAAAGTTTATACAAATTGGCCAACTTGTTTTCATTGAAATCTTCATCCACATAATAACTGAGCTTAAAACGCCATTGCGCCGCTTGTTCCTGCAAACGGATTCCCGGAAATTCAGATATTACTTCCTGCAGTGCATTCCTTTTCCATTGCTTATCTATATGGCTTTCCCATCCTTTATCCGGGATAAAATTTTCGCTGTAATATATTTCCGAACCGGCGGAGCAAATCAGGATGTCGGGTTTTGGAAGGTCATATTGGGAAAACACGGCCTCCGTCATATACCTGTTACGGCCGCTTGCCAGTCCAAATACAATCTTGCCGTTGCTCTGTTTGATAAATTCTGTAAATTCTTTCAATCCTTCCGCGCTATGTTCGTCAAACAAAGTGCCATCAATGTCTGAAATAATCATCAATTCTGCATTGGTCAGCTTTTTCCCGTATGCAGTTTTGGTTGAAAACTGAGCAGCTTCTTTATTTTTTTCCAGAAACAATTCATGGATAGCCTCCATGTACTGGTCGGCGAAGGTGGTCCAGGAGTATAGATGGTTGGCCCCAATGATCCCGTTTGCAGAATATTTGTCCCAAAGTGATTGATCTGAAATAATTTTCTTTAGTGCTTCAGCGATCTCAGCCGGATCTTCTACATTGACCAGAAGCCCATTTTCGCACTGTTCCAGTATTTCTTTTGGGCCACCCGTTGGGGAAGCGATAATAGGAAGACCGCATGCCGCTGCTTCCACAATCGTTAGCCCGAAATTTTCTCCTGGGGTGGCATTTACAAAGACACCTTTTTTTCTTGCGGCAATGCGGTAAATTTCCGGCACTTCCAGCTGCGGATCGTTCTTTTTGGGAATGGCCATTTTGCCGTATAGGTCGTATTTATCCAGCAGCAACAGGAGGTTTGTTAAAATATCCTTTTCATCCTGTGGCATTTGACTGATGTCTTTCCGCACGCCTGCAAAAATGGCGAGGTTGGCCATTGCCTGCAACTCCTTGTCCTGACCGTAGGACTGAATGATCCTTTCAAAGTTTTTGCGCTTATCAGCACGCCCGATCGAAAGAATCAGTGGTTTTAAAGGATTGAACAGGAATCGCTCGATTTCTGAATTTACACGATAGAACGCCTGTTCCTGTTCGATGGACATTTGGAAGGAGGGCATATCCAGGCGGTAAAACGGATAAAAAACACTGGAATTGACCCCGGGAGGAATTACTTTAAATTTAGCGCTTTTCACATTCTCATACATCGCATATTGCGTATTGATGATGTGTTGCGTACTCACGATAAACAGGTCTGCTGTTTTTAATATGTTTTCCTCCTCCTTAATCCGGCGATCCATATTAAAGGCTTCGTTGATCTGCTCGGGCGTCATCCCTTCTTCCAGCAAAATTTGTTTTTTATTTCTGCCCAGGGAATGGCCTGTCGCAAGAAACGGGATTCCGTAGATCTCGCTGAGTTGCGATGCCAGGTAATTGCCGTCGGCATAATGGCCATGAACGATATCCGGGAAGTCGGCCTCTTCATCAATAAACCGGACCGTTTTGTCAACAAACTCGTCGAGGTGATCCCACAAACTTTCTTTAGATCTGTACAACTGCCCCCCGCACGTCACCCGAACGATCCTGGCTTTTTCATTGACGATCTCAATTTCCTTTTCATAGGAAACGGAGACCCTTTTATCTGTAATCTTTCTGGTAAAGAGGTCTACTTTTCTGACCTGGGGATGATGGGAGAGGTGTTCCAGTAATTCAAGCACATACTTCACCTGCCCCCCGGTATCCCTGTCCCTGCCAATTTCAGGATCCTTAAAACGGAAAAGACCGTGGGGGCTGAATAATTGAATGTAAAATCCTTCTAACATAATGCATGCGTCAACCCGTTGGGGAAAAAACAAAATTAATCAATATTTTAAAACCTGCTATTTTTGTAAGACTTATTTTATGCCCCTTTTTGACACCATAAATTTCAATTTACACCTTTATGTATTCAGGTTCAGGCTTCAACGACTGGGAAATTGGCGATATTCCCGTTATCATTTACAAAGGGGTGTACCATTTATTCCACCTCATCATTCCCAATCACGACTATATCGCCCATGCGGTCTCCTCGGACGGGATTTCATGGAAAAGGGTAAACAATGCTTTGTTTGTCGGCCACCCGGGGGAATGGGACGATGACATGTTGTGGACGATGCATGTGTGTGAGGTGGACGGCAAATTTGAAATGTATTATACTGGCCTGCAGCGTAAGGACAGGGGCGTTGTTTCAAAAATAGGCCTGGCGGAATCAGACAACCTGATCGACTGGACAAAAAACCGGAGGAATATTTTTCCTATCGAACCCGAAGGAATTAATTACGAAACCCATACCACGAACCCGAGAACCTGGCTGAGTTTTCGTGATCCCTTCAGGTTTGAATATAATGGCGATGTTTACCTGCTTGTTGCAACCCGGACCACCACCGGGCCTGTTTCTCGAAGGGGCTGCGTGGGGGTCGTCAAAATTACCGATTATTTTATTGAGCACCTGCCGCCGCTGTTGTACCCGATGGTCTATGACGATGTGGAATGCCCCTGTGTTTTTGAGTTAAACGGGCGCTTTTACTTGCTGGGGTCCATCCGGGAAGATGTAAAAGTACGGTATTGGGTTGCGCCCGATTTTTTTGCAGAATACCAGTCCTTTGATACGGATATTCTTTTGCCTCAGGGAAATTATGCCGCCCGGACAGTGCAGGACGGCAAACACCTGTTGGTTTATAATTTTTTCTATGCAAAGGGAAGTGTCGATACGCTGCGTGTTTTGCCCCCTCCAAAAGAACTTCTTGCAGATGCTACCGGCAGGTTACTGTTAAAAAGTTATTACCGCTGGGAACAGATGGTCAAAAAAACACTGCTCCAGGACGAGATTACGGTAGTGCAACCCCTATTGGGAAACATTACGGCTTCCTCAAAAATAGACCCGGCCAACTGGACATTTAGATCCCGGAGCGGTTATGAGATATTTTGTTTCGAAAAACCGTCTGCAAGTTTTATCTGGGAAGGACACCTGAGCGTCGAAGGAGTGATCGGGAAACTTGGCCTTGTGACCGATATTGACCTCGAAGGAAATGGCTATTTTATTTCCTTCGATTTTACTTTCGGGATCGTCAACATCAGGTCCTGGGGTTTTAACCCCTTGAACAGCCGACAAAATTTTATCTTCAACAATATACAATCCGGCGTATTTGCGATTAAGGAGAACAAATCTATTTTTTTCAGCCTGATCCGCTTTGGGAATTATATCGAGCTGTCTATTGACGGGTCTGTGAAATTGACCCTGATCGACTATACGTTTGCCGGAACCCGGGTGGGCTTGTACTCTGCATCTTCCGTTATTTCATTGAAAAACGCCGTGTTCAAAGAATTACCTGAGCCGCCAGAGGAATATGCCAGCCAGGAAGAAGCTCAAAAGCTTACGGAGTAGTGGGGGTCGCAATGCGGTATACCTCCAATAGCCATATAAATCTGCGCCAGTTCGTAATGACTGAGCTTGATATTCCTGCTTTTCAGGTAAGTATCCGTTTCTGGCAGTGTGAATGGTTTCAGAAAAATCCGTTTTGTAATCCTGTTGTGCAGGCTGCCCCGGTCATTGACGATTTTTTGAATCATCCAGGAGGCTGCTGATCCACATATTATGACGACCAGGTTGCGGGTGACAGCGAAACTGTTCCAAAACCAGCCTAAACCCGTTAAAAAGCCCGATTTTTGTGATGCCAGCCAAGGCACTTCGTCGAAAAAAACAACTTGTTTCTGTCCCTTATCGTCTTGCTTTTGTATATATTGGCTGAGCATATAAAAGGCTTCCAGCCAATTGGAAGGTGTTTTGACAGGCAAGACAGACTGTATGCGTTCCGAGAGTTGCAGACAGGGGTTCGTTGCATAGTTGTCAAATCCAATTGAGCGGTAAAAAGCCCTCAAACTGAGCATACAGTCTTTCTTAAATAATGGCATAAGGGATACCGTGATACAAAGATTTTAGATATTGCCACGATTTTAAGCAAACAATGCATCTCCCTCTTCTAAAAAATAGAAAGCCCCTTTTATGGCGCAATGCCTGTTTGGCTTTTGCATGCTGGCTATTGTGCTGCCAGCATGCCATATTCAGCCAGAACTCCTTTGATTTTTCTCAAACCGTGGAGCATTTCTATGGTTTAAATGACGGGCTTCCAGATCTTTGCGTGAAAAAAGTATACCTCGATAGTCGCGGACATTTATTTATTGTAGCCTGTCACTCATCTGCTTCCAGATCCTTACTAATTTATGAATATGACGGAAATCAATCATATCCCTCTGTGTTCAACCTTGAACATAAACCAATCGAAGTATTTTTTGAAGAGGCAAATGTTGAAAACCTGATCTATGGACACTATTCTTATTCTTTAAAAGATGGTAGCCTTGCGTATGCCCTTTTCCAGTACAACACGATTACCGGGCTCACGATTTGTTTTGATATGCCCGACAAAGCAGAGGTACACAGCGTTATTGCAGCAGAAGGCGCTCTATTTGCATGTGTATTTTACCCGGAGTCCCGGCAGTGGAAAATATTATGCATTCGGGATGGAGTGATTCTTACACAGCAAACTTTCTCAATGGATTTTCAGGATCCAACAAAGCTTAAAGCAAATTTAGCCATTACCCCAAATGATTATTGGGTAGCCAATTCCTTCAATGTCGTTTACCGGATCAATCGGGCTGATGGTACTCAATGCCAATATACCCTTCCGGGAATTTCATCTGCATGGAGAAGTAATATTCGATTCTTTTCCACCCATGGGAAAGACATTTGGCTTTGGAGGACTAACGGTATTTTTTTATTGGATGTTTCAGCAGATCGCTTTATTAAAAATCCATATTGGCCATCTGGCTGGAAGGGGACTGATTCGGGACACTCAACATCATTGGCCAAGGACCTCAGGGATAACGTTCTCATTCGATATGTGAACCTTGAGGAGCAGCAACTTATTATGCTTGTTAATGCGCAGCACGAGATGACCGAAGTTACTTCAGCACATTGGACAGGGCCAAAAGATGTGCTTGGCGTAGCGAAAGATTTTTTAATAAACAGGTTCGGCTTCGGGCATTCTTTTTCGGGCAATAATTTTAAA
>JAUSMG010000068.1 GCA_030645295.1 Saprospiraceae bacterium
TGATTATATTGAAACCGCTTACTCGGCCCAACAAACTGCTGATGGAGGGTATATCATGATTGGTTCTACCTTTTCCGTTAACAATGGTGACGTATTGAGTGTGCATGCTATTGATCAGCATTACTGACCTCTTGGGCCGGGAAATCAACACACAAACCATCTCCATCCGGGAGAATATTGACATCACCAAGCTGCCCAACGGCCTCTACCTACTGACCGCAACTACCCCTGCCGCCAATGCCTATTCCGGAAAATTCACAAAACACGAGTAGCGTCAAAACGAAGCATCCATCGTAACCTGGATTGTGTAGTGGTCTTCACTTCGTTGCGACAGGACAAATCAACTTTTGCGTAATTGCTCGAGCTAATGAAACTCTACCTTACTTCGAACCCGCACCAGTTCCTGCGGCAATTGCCTAAAAATCCAAACTGGCGTTTACCTTTGGGTGACAGTGCAGCGTTGTGAGGTCAGCGTGACTCTCATGGAATGAATGGGAATCACACTAGCTCCTTTTCTATTGTACTCCAACTTTCACCCTGATCTAATGCTACTTCGTTACATTTTCCTTTTTGCGGCTGCACATTTATTTGCCCTTGGCTCCCTGAATGCGCAGGCTTGTGAGTGTACCAATTGCCCACAATTCATGCAGGATCTCTTTGTGGGAGATTTTAACATCAACGTTCAGGGAGCAACGAACCCGACCCTCGGACAAAACGGTCAGGGGGTTTGCGGGGTCAACGTTCACTTTGACCATACGGCCATTTGCGATATCACCATTACCCTGACCTCGCCTTCCGGGCAAACCATCACCCTGGTGGGCCCGATCGGGCAATTTTGTACCAATATGGGCAATACAGGCACCGATTGGGATGTCTCTTTTGTTCCATGTGGCGGCGGTGCAATGCCAGATCCAGGATTTACCGACCAATGGCACAACAACCAAAACTGGGGGGGCAACAACAACTATACCGGGAGTTATTATCCTTTTAATGGCTGCTTAGGGAACTTCACGGGCCCGGTGAATGGCAACTGGACGCTTACTGTGACCGATGGACAAGCCAACGATGTCGGGAATTTGTTCGACTATGAAATTATCTTTTGCGACCCCAGTGGAATCAACTGTGTCTCCTGCGCGGCCGATGCGGGCGCGCTCCTGCAGGCCGATATCGAGGAGTGCCCGGGCTCGCAAAACCTGATCTTAGACCTGCCGCCCAGCTACCAGTCGCCTGCAATTCCTCCCCCCAGTGCAGAATATACCTATGCATACGTAATTTCAGGAAATGGAGGCGTTATTCTGGATTTCGCGGCTACTCCGGATTTGAGCAGCTTGCCTTCCGGCAATTATACTGTTTGTGGGCTCTCTTACCTGACGGCACATGAAAACCTGTTGCCCGTGATCAATGGTATCCTGACGGTAACGCAATTGACCAATCAGCTAAACTCTAACACCCCTCCATTTTGCGGCAATATCAGTTCCAATTGTGTGGGGATCACCATTTTCCCGGTCCCGCCGGATGTGGAGGAATCTGCAACCATCTGTGCCCCGGCTTGCTATGATTTTCTGGGACAGTTTTATTGCCAAACGGGCGATTATCCGGTAGATCAAATGGATGCCAGTGGGTGCCACTACAATGCTATTTTACACCTTACGGTAAATGCACCCACGTTTCGTTCCATCACCGAAACCATTTGCAGCGGTACCTGCTCCAACAACTCAAACTTTCCTAATACCTGTAATACAGGGCTTTATCAGGTAACTCTGGTGAATGCAGCAGGTTGTGATAGTCTGCTTACGCTGAACTTGACGGTCATAAACATTGATGCAGTCATTCAGCCGCCGCCCATGATCACCTGCGCCCAACCAAGCGTCCAACTCTCCGGACTTGGATCCACTACAGGTGCAGGCACCACTTATTTGTGGACGGCCAGCAATGGCGGAAGCATCAGCGGCGCCAATAATATGATCGATGCCACAGCTACTGATCCCGGAAATTACCGTTTGGTGGTGTGCCGGACCGTTGCAGGCGCCTCCTGCTGCGATACCGCCATGGTAACCGTGAGCTCCAGCGGTTCGATTCCAAATACACCCGTGATCATCGGAGATAGTCTGCTCTGTAATGGGCCGAACCAGCAGTTTTCCGTTAATCCTGACCCTAATGCCAGCGCATACACCTGGCAGGTAGTGGGCGGCAGCATCCTGAGCGGCAATGGCACGGATACCATTCAGGTGCTGTGGGATAGTCTGCAAACATCGGGTAGCGTATGTGCCAACGCTACCAACGCCTGCGGCCCGGGAGGACAACGTTGTTTGACGGTCACCATTAGCGCAATACCTGTCCTGGCCCAAATCAGTGGAGATAGTATGTTTTGCGCCGGCGACACCGGCTATTATGCTGTTCCAGCGCTCAGCAGCGCAGTTGTATATTCGTGGACGGTACCGGCAGGCGCCACCATACTCTCCGGTCAGGATAGCACCGTCCTCGTGGTGCGTTGGGATACAGCGACAAGCGGAAATGTCTGTGTGCAGGCCGTAAATGAATGCGGCGCAGGTCCCCAAAGGTGTTTTCCGGTAACCGTTTATGCACAACCGGTAGCCAATGCAGGGATTGATACAGCCTTCTGTGGTATTAGTGTAAATCTCGCTGCAGCAAGCAGTGTTGCAGGTAGCACTGGCCTCTGGACAACCATTTCCGGCCCGGGTTCTGCCATATTTAGCAATGATTCCATCGTAAACAGCATGGTAAGTGTTGATTCCAATGGGGTGTATCTATTTCAGTGGATGGAAAGCAATGGTATTTGCAGTGATCCGGATACCGTGCAAATTGCCTTCAATGCTGTACCTGTGGGCGGGATAAAACAAACTACCTGCGATGGTACCAACCAAACGTATATCATCAGCTTTCCGGTCACCGGCGGTACGGCGCCATTCACAATTCCCGGTGGCAGCATCACGAACGGCATTTTCATCTCCGACCCTGTTCCCAGCGGACAAGCCTATTCTTTCAGCATAACGGATTCAAATGGCTGCGTTTCATCCGCCATCACCGGGGTATTCAATTGTAATT
>JAUSMG010000103.1 GCA_030645295.1 Saprospiraceae bacterium
TAAAACGCAGTATTTCAATGAACTAATCGTTGATAGAGTTTTTGACGTGTTCGCCAATATCCCGAACCTCACAAAAAGTCATCCAGCATTGCAAATCCTATACAATCTTGGCAAAATCGCCGCCTAATTCTTCACGAACCAGTGACTAATTCAAGTTTTCCAGTCCTGGAATGGTATATAACACAACTCGACAAAGTTGTTCATTTTTAAATATTAAGAACCAAACATCGTTAATCCCTCCATTTGGTTTAGATGCCGAAATCATAATATTACCAGACCAAGTGTTTCCAGATCCCCCTATTAGACGACCTGATTCAGGAAAGGCCCGTTGGATTTCGATGGGGCGAATGCCTTTTTTTAGCGTAATTTTAGTATTTACCAACTCAATTTTTGTGCTTTCAAAATCTATTGTATTAACAACAACATTATCCCCATATTTTTCAAAAACCGTATTCCCGTAAATTAAATAACATGCATCTTTCGGTTTGCTTTTAGCGATAAAAGGGAAATTATTTCGATTAACCAGCATTGGAACTATTTTATCAGGAACCCCTAATAAATTGTATATCATTTTCGAGCTAGTAATGATGGGTATTGAACCATTTATCAAAGTTGAATCATAGTGTAAATACTCCTTGTTCCACTCTTTTAAAATTATTGCCTCATAATTATTATTAAAATTTAACGGCATTGTTGCAGGCGCAACAGATTGCTCCAAGTTATCACGACATGATAAAAATGAGAAGGTCAGAATGAAGAAAAAAAGCTTTTCCATACAATAAAGTTTAAATTTTCATATTGATTAAATGAGTTGTGACTTGCCCGTCCTTCACGGACTTCCCTAAACGCACGCCCGGGCTTTTAAGTGCAAAAATGGTTCTCCCCGCCGCGAGTGTGGTCTTTTGACCCCGCGCCACGCTGACGGGTATTGAAGCACCTGTACAATACTCATATAGGCCTTTTGAACAATATTGGGTCTTAGCCTGGGTGCTCACCGAAGTAGCACTGGATCAAAAGACCATGGCCCTCAGGAAGGGGTACTTTCTTTAAAGATTCCGCTCCGCCGTTGTTGTTGGCGAGGACGCCAACAACGGCAGAGGTTGCCAGCATTTGCCTTAACATGCATGATAATCAATGCTTTATCGAGAAATTGCCGTTGTTGGCGTCCTCGCCAACAACAACGGCGGAGCGGAATCCCAGAGAAGCTACCATTGTTTTTATTTTTAGCCTGACGGCTATGGTCAAAAGACCACTGGCGCGGCGGGGATGGTGCCTTAAATGATTGAGGGAACACCTAACAGGGCGGAAATTGGGTGAGTTTTACCCCCTTTACAAACCCTGCATGACTTCAAACAGCACAACGGGATCATGTTTCAGATCACTTATGAGTTGAGTGTGAATTGATTGGGACTCACCAACGCACATACCCACTCGTATCCCTAAAATTAAAATACCCCTTCGGCAACGCCTCAAACGGATAATTCTTAAACGCCCCAAAAAACAATCGCGGGCGCGTCAGCAGGCTATCAAAATGCTCCGGACTGTCGTGTATGATCAGGCAGCGGGCACTGTCAGGGTGGGCTAAAGCGGAAAGCATCAAAAATTCATAGGAACTGCCCCAGGTCATTTTAAGGGTATCTGTTGGGACTTGTTTTTCAGAAAGCACAATTTTACGATGCGTGCGTGAAGCGGTTTCTTTCAAAAAGGTTTGTTCCCATTGCAGCTTATCCGTCCAGGTCTGATGGGTTTGCCCGATCCGGAAAAGATTGAGTGCGAATAAGATAGTCAAGGCGAGCAAGCCGCTCCGAGCGCGTAGGTTTTGATCCCGCAACACATCAAAAATCAAGGGAATGGACGCAAAAACCGCCAGCGGCAGGTACAGGTTTTCCATATAAAACTGTTGGCCCACGGCTTCGTAATACGGGACGTTCACCATGAGCACAAAGGCCAAAGACCAGCCTGCTACGAACAGGGCGTTTGCCCAGGATTTGTACCAAATATAGTAACCCAAACAAACCGCGATCACCGTCCAGAGCAACCAATAATCCTGTGAGCTCCATTCCAAAAACTTTCTATTGCTCTCAATATCAAACCAATATGGCCATAATTTGCCAAAGGCCTCCTGGCGTTTTATCGCTATGGCATCATACCAGTCCAGTTTCAACACTTTGTATTTGAGGATCGCCAAGGCCCCAAAAATGCCGAGCGCAGTGAGGTGCATCCAGGCCCAGGCGCGGGGCTTGTCCTTTTCCAGCAGGAAAAACAGGCAGAGAAATGCATGGGCGTAAAGCACCAGTGGGTGGAAATAAAAAGCCGTCACCAGGGCGCCCAGCCAAAGCGGCCATTCCCACCAGCGAAAGGCCGTGAGCGAGCCTTTGGAATGCATCCAGGCAAAAACAGCACACAGAAAAGCCAGGCCTGCCTGCATTTCAGAAAGCCAGTAAAACGTATGGGTGGTCATCAGTGTCGCCACCAGCCCAATGGCCAGCGACCAGCGCCACTGTCCAATCCTCCAGCAGAAAAATGCCAGAATGGCGGGCCAGAGCGCATGACCCAGCGAGTACGCCATCAAAACACCCTTCAAAGACAACCCCATCGCCTGCGCGGCCCAGGGCCAAAACTGCGTAGCCGCTGCCCCAAAACGCCCGCTTTGAATCTCGATACTCCCGCTCTTGAGGATCAGAAAAGTCTGGAATGCCATGTCCAGATTGATGATGCGCTCCTGATAAAACACGATGGCCAGCACGGAGAGGGCGCCGAAGATACCGAGGCAAAGGAAAAGGGAGAGACGGTTTTCTACCATACTCAATACATTTCAAACTTCTGGTAACTGCATTCCAGCGCTCCATTGATCAGCGGAACCTTTTGAGCAGATTTAAGTCCGATATGTTTCAAGGCATCGCGGTTGGAAGAAATGATCCAGGCCGACCAGCCCGGCCAGCGTTTCTTCAGGATGTCCCCAATGTTTTTATAAAAAGCGACGGAGTCTTCGATCTTTAGTCGCTCGTCGTAGGGCGGGTTCATGATCAGGGTGCCGGGAGGTTCCGGGGCTTCTAATTTCTCAAAGGGTGTTTTTTCTACCCGAACTACTGTTTCCAATTCGGCCGACATCAGATTGAGCGCGGTGGCATTGCGGGCCCGCGGGTCTTTATCGGCTGCAAGTATTTCAAATTCAAAGGGTTGAATCTTTGCGTCGGCTTCGGCTTTGAGGGTTTTCCAGCGTTTCTGATCAAAATCAGGCCATTTGAAAAAGCCAAACGAATCTCTTTTTATCTGTGGCGGTGTGTTCGTCGCCAACATCGCAGCCTCTATCGGCAGAGTACCCGAACCACACATGGGATCCACAAATGGCCCCTGCCCATTCCAGCCAGAGAGCAACACCATTCCGGCGGCCAGCACTTCGTTGAGTGGGGCTTCCACAGTGTCGCGGCGGTAGTTGCGTCGGTGCAGTGAATCGCCGCTGGCATCCAGAGAAATATCGGCATGTGTACCCTGCACGTGCACGTTGATGCGCAAGGTTGGGCCAATGGTACTCACATTGGGTCTGCGATTGTACCGGTCGCGGAATTGGTCCACAATGGCATCCTTGGTCAGCAAACCAATGTATTGTGAATGACGAAAAACCTCGCCCTGGGCATTGGCATCTACCGCAAGGGTGTCCCCTACCCCCATATATACGGCCCAGTTTATTTCGCGGATAGCCTCGTACAGGTCTCGCTCGTTATTGGCGGAGAAGGAATGGATTGGAACGAGAATGCGCAGCGCGCTCCTAAGCTCGTAATTGGCGCGATAAAGCAGGCTTTGGTCGCCCATAAACCCCACTGCACGTTTGAGCGGGCGAATTTCGGTTGCGCCCAGTGCTAGAAGTTCCTTGGCAAGCACAGGTTCGAGGCCTGCGAGGGTTTTGGCGATGTATGGTTGCATGGATTGTGGTTGAATGTTTAAGGGCCTCACCGCCCTTTACTCTTAAGATTCTCAAGGAATTGCAAGGTACCTGGCAAGCCATTGAGCACTTCCGCATTGGAGGGCAGCTTCACGGGGCCGACGAAGAATTGTTGCCCTGTGAGCAGAAGCTCGCTGCCGTTGATGGATTGTGCTACACTGTCAATATAGGTCTGAATGGGTTGGCGTGGGAGTGGTTCCTGCAAAATGGTGAACACATAATCGGGTTTAAGGGTATGGCAGGCATCCCGGAGATCGCCAATAGCGACATTCGCCCCGAGATAGGTAACCCGCATTCCTCTGGACCGCAAGAGGTATTGGATAAAGAGCAGGGTCAACTCCTGTGTTTCTCCTTCTGGTGAATACAGCAAAAAAACAGGCGTTTCGGTGCGTGGAACGGCCTTGTCTACGGCGCACATAAGTTTCCGGCGAATAATCTGGCCCACAAATTTCTCATGGGCAGGGCTTATGCTGTTGGTAAGCCAGAGCAAGCGAAGCTTGTCCAAAAAAGGATATACCAATTCCAGCATGGCACGCTCAAATCCATTGGTCCCCACGTATTCCGCCAGCACCTGTTCAAAGGCCGCCTCGTTCAGATCGATCATGGCCAGGGTTAGGGAATCAATCTGTGCGTTTGGATTGGGATTGTTTTGTGCAATAGCGGCGCCTTTTGCAGCAATTTCCTCTGGCGACATCTGCGCCAACTTGCTGATTTTGATGCCATTGCGGTTCAGCAGTGCAATGTTGAAAAGGTGGCGAAGGTTCTCATCGGTGTAATACCGGATATTGGTATCCGTACGTGCCGGCGTAACAAGGCCATAGCGTTGCTCCCATATTCTAATGGTATGGGCCTTGATGCCCGTAAGTTTCTCCAAATCCCGAATGGAGTAAATCGCCATGGATGATTGCTTGTTCGCCACAAAGGTCTTCAAACAGGCGGTCTTGTTAAATGTTTTTGAAAAATACTTCCACAATAATTTGCTATCCCTTGCACTATACGTACAATAGGCACAAAATTTGAGGTAAACTTTATAGCGGTGCACAAATCAAGAACGGCCTCAAATACCAGTTTAGCGACCACTCCTTTAAATATTCCACCGTTCCCTTGGTGAATTGCAAAATCGCAATACCTTTGACCAACTTTTCATTTTACTTAAGTTTCAGTTCCTATGTTCACCCCATTTAAAAAGAAAGATGACCGCCCTAATACCGGGCAGGAAAAGAAAAACAACTCCCTTGATGCATTGGAGTCCGAACTAAGTGTTTTGAACAGATCAGACCTGAGCAAGGTGGAGGGCGGTAAAGAGGCTAAAAAGCCTTTAAATGATATTTCTGGATTACGTAATAGTATAGGCGGTACCATCCCGCTGTGAACAAACAACACACTCAGTATCTTATATGAGTCATCCCGGTATCTGATCCGGGATGGCTCATGTTTTTTTAAGGCAAGGGGGCTGGAAGAAGTTTATGAGGGTTTATAAGGGCTGAGGAGGGATTGTGGTCAGTTCTTCTTCCGAATTTCTTCGTGTATGACCTTGCCTTTTTTCATTTCCTCCTGGTATTCTTTTTTCCGTCGCTCGCGAAATTCGGTTGCAAGTTCTTTGATGCCAATGGGCTTGGTATTTTGACGGCGGTGATACGCGAGAATGAGAAAATCAGCCATGTCGTCCGGGAAAGTAACGCCCGCACTGCGCAAATAGTGCGAAAGCCGGGATCCGCCATAAAACCCCCAATTAAGAATCATCCACTGACCCAAACGGTTGTGCATCATGATGCAAACACTGTCCTCGGGCAAGGCCTTAAATTTCAGCCGGGCTTCCAGACTCACCCGTTTGTCTAATTCAAGCATCGCATCCTCCAAATTTTTAGGAATGTAAACGCCATTGAGGACTTCTTTGCGAATGCGTTCCTGATATTGCTGCTCGAATTCAGCCTCCGTACTGGGCGGCCCCTTTTCTTCTTTCTCTGTTTGAGAAAAAGCAGGCTGAAAAAGGAAAAATGAGAGCAGAATGAGGGCGAAATTGCTTTTTTTCATGTTGTACCGGACTAAACGATGAATATACGCTTGTCTTTGTTTGAGATATTTTTGTTGCAGACCATCGGCTGGCTGGGGCTTTGGTTGATCAGCGACTTTTTAGCGGCGCTACTAACGATCATTATTGGGGCAATCGTATCGGCAGTGTTGATCATTGCACTCATTTCAGAAATCATCGAGCGTTCAAAGGTGCCCCGAAAATATTTTCAGGTGATGGGCCTCAGTATATTGTCTCTTGCACTGGCCGCAGTGATTTATGTCACCCTCTTGGGCGGTCAAATGGACTTTTTAACCCGTTGATCTTCAGGGCATGTTGGGGGTTTTCTAACGGAGGCAAAATCGAGGGGTTTCCTAAATTGAAAATGATCCGTCCATTTCCGAATCGGGCAATTCCTCAAAAGTGCCGGTTTGACGGTTTTTACGCACCCGGTCCCAGTCAAAATATCGGCCATTCATCACCACATATACGCCCGGCGGCAATACCTGAGCAAAAGCCAGCGCGCTCCCCAGGTTGAAAAATCCGTCGGAGGATGTTCCAAAAGCATAAGGGATCATGGCGCCGGTGAGCACAATGGTTTTATCTTTAATATCAGCTTCAGCCAGATGGCGGGCCGTTTCTACCATCCGGTCAGTGCCATGGGTGATGAGGATGCGGTTGGCAGGAGTACGGGTGCAGCTGTGAAGGATGAGGGCGCGGTCTTCATCGCGCATTTCGAGCGAGTCCACCATCATGAGGGTTCGGATTTCGATCTCCACTCCGCAACGTCCGAGTTGGAACATTTCGCTGAGGTGCGTATCCTTGAAAAAGAGTTCGCCCGTTAAATAATTGTACTCCTTATCAAAAGTGCCGCCTGTTACAAAAACTTGAATCATGGCCGCAAAGGAACGAATTTGGACCGAAAAAGCATCCCCGCAGTATGTCCGAATTTGAAAGCGCTCCAAATAGTGCAGTAAGCGCATCGGGTTTTCCAAAACGTTTTTACTTTTGCGCATCAAACAAGAATCGCACACATGAAAAAGAACGAAGAATACGTCAATAACCCTGGCCGCGACTGGCTTATGTTCATCATTAGTACCGTAGGCATGATCGCCCTCCTTATTTGGGCGCCCGAGTGGGTCTGGGTGGCCTGGCCGTTCCAATTCACGGCTTTGGCCGGGGCACTGGGCCGCCTGTAACGTTGTGGTCCGGATTTTACTGCATTTTTAAACCGCAAAACAGGAAAACCGGAGAACAGGAAAATATAAAACCGCGAATAACTTGATCTCGAATAGGGAAGATTTTGGCCTTCTTCGGATCAATTGTTCGGTTTTATATTTTCCTGTTCTCCGGTTTTTCTGTTTTGCGGTTTATTTTGCCTGCATTGGTCAACAACAAAAACTTACGTTGAAAATTCTTATTCTTCGCTTCTCTTCCATCGGTGATATTGTGCTGACGACACCCGTGGTTCGCTGTCTTAAAAAGCAGTTGGGCGCAGAAATACATTTCCTGACCAAAACGGCTTTTGCGCCCATATTTGCGGCAAATCCCTTTGTCGACCAGGTGTTTTCTTTTCAAAAAGAAATCTCCTCAGACCTGGTAACGCGTTTGAAATCAGAACGTTACGACCAGGTTATTGATCTTCATCACAACCTTCGCAGCCTGCGGCTGAAACTCCGGTTGGGCCGCCCGGCACACTCCTTCGACAAACTTAACTGGGAAAAATGGCTGCTGGTCAATTTCAAAATTGACCGGATGCCCGATCTCCATATCGTGCACCGTTATATGGCGACGGTCCAGCATTTGGGCGTAGCATACGATGGCGAAGGCCTGGATTATTTTATCCCGGAAGGCGAAAATCTGGATAACATCGAACTCCCCGGGCAGCCATTTGTGGCGTTTGTACTGGGCGCCACACACGCTACAAAACGATTGCCGGAGGAAAAAATCATTGAAATATGTCAGCGCATCGCGCAACCCATTGTCCTGCTTGGCGGCAAAACCGAGCAGGAAACCGGGGAACGTATTTCCACAGCCTCTGGCGCTCATGTCCTGAACCTTTGCGCCCGGTTAAGCCTGCACCAGTCTGCCTGCGTGGTACGGGCATCCAGCCAGGTCATTACGCACGATACCGGCCTGATGCACATTGCGGCGGCATTGCGAAAACCCATCGTTTCGGTTTGGGGCAGCACCGTACCAAAGTTTGGGATGGGACCATTTTACCCAAGGGGCATGGATTTGAATACGACGGTGGAAGTGTCCGGCTTACGGTGCCGACCGTGTTCTAAAATTGGTTTCGACCGTTGCCCAAAAGGTCATTTCAAATGCATGCGAGCGATTGAAAGCGCACCAATAGCCAGCATAATAAAGCCCTAAAAAACCACCAAAATTGCCTTCAAACTGCCAAATTCCTTTTTTTCAGAAAAACCCTTGCCCTGCATTGTTGGCGATTCTGGATTTTACGCTACTTTTCGCCGAGAAACATCTTGTCAATCTGTCCAATGTCAATAATTATGCACATTAGAAAACTACTATTCTTGCTTGCAGCGTCCCTTAGCCTTTCCTGTCTGAACGCTCAGGACATTCACTTCTCCCAGTACAATATGTCGCCCATGACCCTCAACCCCGCCAATATTGGCAATTTCGAGGGGACGGTGCGCATCGGAGGCATTTACCGCGGCCAATGGGCCAGTGTTATCGGAAATAAAGGCTCCTACAAAACGCCTTCCCTTTGGGCAGATGCGCCGATCATCAGGGGTTTTCGCAAGCGCGACTGGGTCGGTGTAGGGCTTGTGTTTTTTTCTGACAAAGCCGGTGATGGAGGCCTTACCCATACCGCTGCCAAATTCGGAGCGTCTTACCACCTTTCGCTCGATAAAAAAGGCAATGCCTACCTAACTTTCGGAGGACAATATGGCCAGGCTGGAAGAAGGGTCGATCCCACTAAATTTTTCTTTGAGGAAGGATATACAAACCCTACTCCTGCCGGGGGATACAATTCCGGCGCCCAGGTTGACTTCTTAAACACAACTGAAGCAAAATCTGACTGGAGCGATATTGACGGTGGGGTTGTGCTCCGCGCCAAACTCAACAAACGCATGGACATGAGCATCGGCTATTCCATGTACCATATTGGCAAAGGAAAATACGGTCTTGTGACGAGTGGCGGTGGTGGTAACACCAACACACAAACGAGCTCAAGCAACGATGAAATTGCACGCCGCTCGGTGGTCACGGGCTTATTCAACATCAAGTTGAACGATAAACTTAGCGTTGGACCTTCTTTTCTCTACCAGACCATGAGTGGTGCGGATGAGATCAGCCTGCAAGCGCTTGCCTCCTATGTTTTCAATACGGAAAAAGACATTGACCTGAATTTTGGTCTTGGGTACCGTCTATCCGGAGGCGATGCCATTTACCCAATGCTGGGGGCGCGTTACAAAAACCTTCGCGTCGGTTTTGCGTATGATGTAAATGTCAGCGACCTCAATCAGGTCAGCAATTATCGCGGCGGTTTCGAGGTAGCAGCCAACTACATCGTCAAGATATATAAACCGGCGGTGGTGAAAACAAAGGTGCTTTGCCCAAGATTCTAAAAGCCAATTTTCCATTTAAAAAATATCCCGGCTTGCCCGGGAAAAACGATACGATGAAAAAAATCCTCTTTTTTCTTACGCTAGCCATTTTTTCGGCCATCGGTACGCAGGCGCAGCCTATTAATCGTGCCACGCCTGAAGCCAACCTCAAATCGGCGCAAGAAGCCGAAGCCGATGGAAACCCATACGCAGCCCTTGATCTGTATGAAAAATACCTTTCCGAAAATAAAACGGACAAACAGATCATTGCGAAAGTAGCAAAGCTCAATTTTGAACTGCGCGACTACGAAAAAGCTGAAAAAAGCTTTAATCGTCTGGTAAGCCGCGACCGCAAACTAGAGTTCACAGAACTCAAATACTGGCTTGCACTCAGCATGAAGTACAATGGCAAATACGGCGAAGCCGTAGATATGTTCAACCAATATATCGCCGATGGTTCCGACGAAGCGCTGAAAAAATCTTCCAAGCTTGAGATCGCAGGCTGTGAGATCGCAAAAAAACTCAAGCAGCCTGAAAATCTTATGGTGGGCAACCTTGGCAAAACAGCCAACAACCCGCAGACCGACGGCTCGCCCTCTTACAGCGCCGGAGAATTGTATTTTACCTCTATACGATCCAAAGAAGTGGTCGTATTGAATGGCAAAGAGGGCGACTGGCACTCGAAAGTATATACCACAACCAAGTCTGGCGCCGAATATGGTGAGCCTGAGCCACTGGGCACCCAGATCAACCGTGAGGGCTGGCATCAGGGCAATGTCAGCATCAGTGCGGACGGGAAAACCATGTATTTTACCCGGGTAGAACTCACCGAAAAAGGTCAGGACATTGGCGCCAGCAAAATTTTTGTTTCCCAGAAAGGTTCTGACGGCTGGAGCGGCGCAAACGAAGCCACTGGAGTAAATGGTGATTTCATTGCCAAACACCCCTGCGAAGGGGAACTTTTTGGTGAAAAGGTGATGTTTTTCGTTGCCAATATGCCCGGTGGAAAAGGTGGCTTCGACCTCTATTACGCCGCAAAAAAAACGGAAAATGTCTTTGGGCTTCCCGTAAACCTCGGAGATGTTGTAAACACTCCCGGCGACGAGGCTTCTCCTTTTTACCAGGATGGCAAATTGTGGTTTAGCAGCAACGGACGGCCAACCATTGGCGGTTACGATGTTTTTGAAACACAATGGAATGGCGCAGTTTGGAGCGACCCGAAAATGCTGCCAATGGGCATCAATACCAGCCTGGATGACTTGCATTATTCCCGCTCTGCGGATGGGTTCACCGGGTTCCTGCAGAGCAACCGCCCGGGACCAAACAACCTCAAAAGCAAAACTTGCTGCGACGATATTTATGCCTGGGAAATCGAGCGCGTCAAAGTGGAACTGCTCGCCAAGACCTTCCGCCTGAAGCGCAAGGGTGAAAAAGAAAACCAGCCGCTCAAAGGCGCTGTGGTGACCATGCTCGATGTAACGGAAAAGAAAGCCAGCAATGTGGACGAAAAGTCCAACCTGGCGGCCAACGATTTTCCGTTCACGCTGCAGCCTGAGCGCTCTTATATGGTCATTGCCAACGCAGAAGGTTTCAAACCGGATACTGTGGTTTTCAATACTTTAGGCGTCAAAAAAAGCACGAGTATAGAGAAGAAACTCACTTTGCGGCTCTTGAAGCGCGAACCAGAATTCGACACGCTCCGCATCAACGAGCCCATTCGTTTGGACTATATCCTGTACGATTATGATAAGGACAACATCCGTCCGGATGCCGAACCAGATCTGCAGTACGTTACCGACCTGATGAAAAAGTATCCAGAAATGAAAATCGAACTTTCTTCCCACACAGATGCAAGGGGTATCGATGCATACAATGAAGACCTCTCCCAGCGTCGCGCAAACAGTGCGGTGGCCTGGATTGTAACAAAAGGCATTAGCGCAGATCGAATTGTTGCAAAAGGGTATGGTGAAAAACAACTTTTGAACAAGTGTACCAACGGGGTAGAATGTACCGAAGAAGAGCACCAACTCAACCGCCGTACTGAATTTAAGATCATAGCAGGACCAACCAGTATCGTGATCGAAAAAGTGGAGAAGCGCGAGAAAAAGCCCGCTTCCACCGGTGGTAAACAAAGCGTACGTAACTAATTTCTATTCGAGAATTCAATTCTGAATAGCGTACAAGTAATAAGAGCGCGGATGTGCAAGGCGTTGAATTTCAAACGCTCAGCACGTCCGCGCTTTCTTTTTTCAAGCGGGCGCCCTACTTCTCAACTTTGTAATGCCTGAAATGTTAAAGGGGGGAGATTATACCAAAATATCTGGGAAGCCAACAAATATCTCAAGTAAGCGCAGTGAAAAAAAGCTGCGCCTTCGAGCGATGATTATTGAGTACATTTGCCTCAAATTCAGCAATAATGACAGCCATTTCCGACAAGAAAAGCCTAAATGAAAGAGTAGAAGCCGCCCTGGAGACCATTCGCCCCCACCTCCGGGTTGATGGTGGCGATGTAGAACTGGTGGAGGTAACGGATGATATGCATGTAAAAATCCGATGGATGGGCATGTGCGAGTCTTGTTCCATGTCGGGCATGACACTTCGCGCGGGCATACAGGAGGCTGTACAAAGCAAAATACCTGAAATCGTGGGCGTAGAGGCGGTGAATTGATAGATATTGGGAAATTGGGAAATTGGGAAATTATGATAATGCGTGAATATCCCAATATCTTAATATCTTAATAATATCACCACTTCACCCGCGCCTGCAATTTCCACACCCACTCTTTTCCCGTTGTGCCAGAATCGGTAACCGCCTGACTCGTATTGGTCTCTTCCATGCGAGCATCCAGTCTAAGCCATCGGCTCACCCTCCAGTGCAGGTTGACATACCAGCGGGTTCCCCGGCCAGAGAATGCGGGAATTGAAACCGCTGAAAAAAGATCGTTTTCAAAAGCATAAACCCTTGAATTATAGTCCTCTGTGTCAAAAATTGTATATCGGAGCGAGGCAGAAACAGGGCTTCCGATAGGCTTCAATACCGCCTCCTGATAAGCGATGAAACCAAGCGAGGGCTTGTTTTCTCCAATAGTATAAGTGGTCCATTCCACCCGGCTGCGCAGCTCAATGGGTTTGCTGACTTTGTAAATCGAATGCAATCGAAGTCGGTCACGCCTCGCATCAACCAGCCCAAAGGGCTTATCCAAATCATCATTTCTTTGTTTGGTCTCTGATTGCCAAAGGGCATAAACGGAGAAATTGCGGCTCTTGGTCCACAGTATACGGGCAAGATATTCACGGCCGTTGGAGGGTGCATCCACGCCAAAACGCAGCCAGGGATGCCGCCACACATCGGCGTAAAGGTTTATCTGCCAACGTCTTATCCAGCGGATATCAGCACCCAGGTAAAGTCCCTGCTCATTGCTGGCACCCGAGACTTCCGCAAAGGGATTGCCATAAACAGACTGGTAATCCTTGCCCAGCGATCGGTGCACCGCGGTGAGCGTCACGTGCCGGTCTGCCGAAAAGAGCAGTCCGTTGACTGTTGCAAAGCCCCCATTATCGCTCCGGGCAGATTCTCCGAAAAGGAAAATATTGCGCCAGCGGTAATTGTAGTCCAGGCTTGTTCCGGTAAGGCTTTTTCCTGCAAACGCAAACTGTCGATAAGGTTGTGAAGAGCCACTCCAGGGTTTATCATAGAATATATGGAGCGCGTTTGCCGTGATTTGTCCACGTTGTCCAGCCCAGGTAGCCGTTAGACCGCCAACTTGTTCGTGGAGTGCTTTTTCATCTTCTATTTCTGAAGTAGTGCGGTGATAACCTGAAGTCAAAAGAGAGGAAAACTCAATTTCAGGGGAATCAAATTCCAGGGTATCGCGCTGCTGCACGTTCGCATCGCGGCGACGATTTGAATACATGGCCGTGATTTCCAGGTATTTTCCAAAGGCCAGTGTCGTAGCTACACCGCGAAAGAAATAAGTTTCTCCAAAAGCGCCGTAAGCGTTCAGTTTTCGTCCACCTCGGGACACAGACACCGTTTCAGCTGATTTACCCGGAGCAAATCCTGTTTGCAGCAGAAGCCCCTGGCCCATACGGGCGGAGTAATCCCCCAAGGCAACAGCACGCAAGGTTTGATTCCAGTTTTGAACAAAAATATGCGCGGAGTTGTAGTCAAAACCATGTTTGTTACTGCCTTTGAACAGTGCTTCACCGGCATCACTTTCGGCTGTAAAACCAAAGCGAAGGCGGCTGTCGAAGGAATGTCGGTATCGGATCGCCCATGCATTGGGACCTCCTTCGGCCTTTTCTGTATCATAATTGGGAGGATCAGGATGCGCCCAGCGCAGGAACAACTCATTGTCCCCTCGAACAAATCCATGAAGGAGGTTGGTATTTCTGGTATCCAGGCCCGTTTTGATCCTTGAAAATTGCAATACCCGACGGATGTCTGATAATCCCCAATTTGGAATGGCCTGAAGTTCATACTCATTTAAAAAGGGCCCGAACTGGTTCCGGTAAGTGACAAAATTTTCTACCTGTAGTTCATTGAGTAAATACAAGCTTAGCAGATCTTCCCGACTTAATGTATTAAGATTCAATGGCTTATCCCGGAGGAGTTCCAGATTCTCCAAAAATTGCTGAGCATCTGATTCCGAGGCAGATTCGTTGTCGCGAAAAAAGTTTTCCAGCAGCTCGTCATCCGTTTGGGCGTTTAAAAACAAGGGAGAAAGCAGGAGGGCGACCAGACCAAAAAACTTTATGAAAAATATTTTACTCAAAATTTGTGTATAAAAGGTAGTTGTGTGCGTCATAAGCCTGGTTATTTCGGAAACAATGTTAGGGCGAAAGATTCGTTTAAGCAGCAATTTTTGCTGTTTGCAATTTCTCATTATTTCAAATGGCCGGAACGCTTACAACCACTACCTTTGCAAATCATTTTTTAACCATTCAAAATCGTTTTCTCAAACATGAAAAAATCTGTTTTAGGAATTCTCGCTGGCGCTGCCATGATGTTTTCCCTGGCTTCTTGCGGCGAAAAATTGCTCACGGACGAGCAAGTACAGGCTGAAATCCAAAAAGGCTTCGACGCTGGCAAGGCCGCTGTTGAGCAAGAGATGACAGCCAAGTGTGACGCCGACTTCGAAGGTCGTGTGTCGGCCATTGTGGACCAGGCACGCGCTGACTACGAAGCCGAAAAAGCAGCTGAAATGGCTGCTGGCAAAAAGAAGTAACCTTTTGAAAACAACTCAGAATCCACTCATTCTCAAAACATTCACCGAAAATTTATCATTCAAGATGAATAAAAAATTGCTCCTAGCGGGTGCATTGGCTGTTGTCGGCTTTTTCACCCTCACCGCATTTGATGGCAAAACCGCTGCCCAACAAAAAGAGGAAATTGCTGCTGCAGTGACGGCAAAACTCGATACGCTTCGTACAGAAAAAACTGCTGAATGCGATACGCGCGTACAGGAAGAAGCTACTATGCGCATTGAAGCATGGAAAGCTGAAATGGCTGCTGCTCCTGTCGGCAAAGGTGGCGTAAAAAAGGGCGGCGCCAAAGGCCCAAAAGTAGATCCGCTCCCTGTTACACCTCCTCCCGCAAAAGTTGATCCGAAAAAGGACAAAATGGAAGGCGGCACCAAAGCAGATGAAAAGAAATCTAAAATGGAAGGTCAACCAACCACCACCGAAAAGAAGAAGTCCAAAATGGGCGGCGGCAACTAAATAACGCCTCCTTTCAAAATTATATAGCCACTCTGGATAATTCCGGAGTGGTTATTTTTTTCTGACTATCCACTAGTAAAGCCCTGTTATAAAAACTATCTTCCAACAACCCCATTAAAAAAGCGGCTGCTTCACATGGATTGTGAAGCAGCCGCTTGTAAATGAAAACCGTTAAACTTTACAGTTTTACAAAGATTGAACTTGAGCAAACATCTGTGAGAATGTTGGAAGGATCAGTTTCGTCCGTAACCGTGTAGGTCAAAGTGAGTGTGGTGATGCCATCGCTTTTGTCAATGGAGCCAGAGCCTTCGATAAAATAACCGTCGTTGTCTGGATCTTGACGCGAGATAGAGACGTTCTCACAGTCGATCGTGGCATTCACAGCAGCACCAAAGGTGTTCCAAAAGTTTGCGATTTTGATATCTGTCTCGCTTGCGCCTGTAGTTACAGTGATATTGTAAGATGCAGGAGCACTGTTAGAACAGTCTTCCGAAATAGCGTACTGACCTACGAAGTCACTGCTGTCAAATTTGCAGTCTTTACCGCAAGAAGACAGAAAGGTAACGCCGAAAGCAGCGAGAAGAATTGCAGGGATAATAAAGAGTTTTTTGCTCATGTTTTGGTAATGTTTGTTAAAGGTGATGGAATGGTTGTTAATTGTTCGCCGCAAAGGTAGGCAAACACAGCGTTTTGAAGTAATAAACAAATGGTTATTCCTATCAAAGGCCTTTTAAACAGGCTTTTGCCAAATAAACGTTAGTTTTTTAACAAGATTTTTTCAATCGCCTGGTATTTTTCTGAAGTTAAGCGCAAGAAATACCCCCCTGGCGGTAGGTATTCCGGTATTTGAAAACGCAGATTTGTGGAAGTATTCCCCAACACTTCGGTCTTGATGGTGCTACCCTGACGGTCCAGCAGTTCGAGCACGCACTTTGAACCAGCAAATTTTTCTGGCAGTGCGATCTCTAGCCAATCGCCCGACACTACAGGGTTGGGCGATAGTCGAACCGGTAAATTGTATTTTTCATCCGATCCAACGGTATAACCTACCATGGCACAGTCAGAACTCATGCAGCCATTTGACACTTGGGTGACGGTGGCACAATAGGTTCCGGGCAGTAAATTTTGAATTTCCGGCCCAGTTTGTCCGGTGCTCCAGTTGATTTCATAAGGGCCGCCGCCCGAAATTTGTACAGAAGCTGAGCCATCAGGATTATTGGGTCCGGAAGAATTATTGGAGCTGATCAGGACGCTTGGAACATCGGTAAACACTTTGATAGAAAGGGTACCAACCGCTTGTGAAATGCAACCAAAGATATCCGTCACGGTGAGTTCCGGGAGTATATAGCCAAAACTGCCATCAGAAATTACAAACCAACAGGAATCATTAGAAGTAAGGAACTGGCCGTTGCTGGTCCAAAGAAACGTAGGGCTCTGAGCATTAGTGATCACACGGAAAAGTGTGGGCGTAGTACCAAAACCATTGCAGGTCAAGGTGTCCAGTCCTACAAACTGTGCGGGTTGAGGCACCAAATGCTCTTCCGACAGAATACTTTTGGTAGCCACACATCCTTGCAGCATCATTACCTGTAAAGTATAAACGCCTCCAGCAGTAGCCAGCAAACAGGGTGTTGCAGTTGCCGGGATCCCATCCTTAGACCACTGAAAAGCGGCATCTGAGGAAAGCTCGGCGCAGAGATTGACCGAAGGGGTGCTGCAGGTGACCAGTATATGGTCTGGAAGATTCGCAAGCAATGCTCCGGGATCTATTTCGTTGAGGATCAGGGTAATGAGTGTGTCACAACCAGCAGTCCCGGATACTAAAATACTGTAAACACCCGGTTCATCGAACATGCTTCCACCCACCACAATGCTATCGTCCAGACAGATCTCTGCTGCAATATTTTGCTGTATCGTGTTTCCCCCCGGCAGGTTGATGGTTTGGACCACGAAGCAGTTGTGCGCGTCCGTAATCGTGAGCGCATAGTTGCCGCTGTTGGGAAAAGTTGCCGTTGCCGCGGTTTGACCATTCGCCCATAAATAGTGGTAGGGCGCTGTTCCTCCACTGGCCTGAACCGTCAATGCGCCAAGTCCCCCACCACAGGTAACTGGTTGAATATTAATGATTTGAACGGTCAGGGAATCAGGTTGGCCAAGTACAATGGTGTCGGATTCTGTGTAATTCGCTCCAATGACCGTGACTGTATAGGTCCCTGCCGGAAGATTGTTTTGTTGAAAAAAGTTGAGGTTTATGTTCGACCAATTGTAAATAAGTCCGGTCTGCTCCCCCCACACACTGACACTGATGGCCCCATTGTTTTCTCCGTGACAATTGGGTTCCTTGACGAGGGTCGGAATCACTACAAAAGGTGTAGCCGTGGGTCCGCCGTAAGTAAACGTCATGCGGTAATTCTCTCCGCCATTGTTTTTCGTCATCGTCGTTTCCGGGATAAAATCATCTCCGATGGTATCAATGTCAGCAACCAGATATATTTCAAGGGTATAGGTTTCGCCTATCGTGAGTCCGGCTGTTAAGTCAATATTACTGGCCTTGCTGCGGTAGCGTGTGGTGTAGAGTCCCACAAGGGTAAAATAATCCTGCTCAAGGTTCAGTATCTGGAAGTTGCCCCCTGCCCCACCCTGCTCGTACACACGGTAATGGAGGCCGACTGCCGAAACGTTGTTGGTGCAACTTTCCCAGGTGATGGCCCTGGCATTGGCGAGCGAAAGGTTTTGCAAAGTGCCCAGGTGCAGGCTGTTGAATCGAATGCCGGATGGGCAGTCAACGATGGCAAAACTGTCCAAAGTTCCATTGATGCGGAGATGCACGGAAGAGGAGCATTCGCCTACCCAATCGTAGCCGCAGGCGTTTGTTTGTTGAGCAGAAAACAGGAGTAAAATACTGACAATGAATATGTTGGTGTAATAAAAGCGCATTAGCATCGGTTTGAGATTAATAAGCCACTGGATTAAAACGAAATGGCAAAGAAACTTGCCAGCATGAAATTATCCCGGGTGGCCTTGCTGTCTTGCGTAAAGATAGCATCCTTACTGTTAAACCCTTGTGCTTCCACACGCCAAACCATGTTATCGCTTACCTAAAGACAAGGCTACTTGCGAGACCTACACTTTGTTGTACTTTGGCCGCCTCAAACTCGACCGATGCAGTATCACACTATTTCAATCCAACGCAGTGCCCATTATTATTCCATGGGTACGCCCGGACCACATATCAAGCAATTCTGGATCGTATGCCACGGCTATGCACAGTTGGCCGACGAGTTTCTGGAAAATTTCAGGCTTCTGGAAAACGACCATACCCTGGTGGTGGCGCCTGAAGGTCTGAACCATTTCTACCGAAAGGGTTTTGACGGACCCGTGGGCGCCAACTGGATGACACGCCATCAGCGTCGCTCCGAAATAGAAGATTACGCCAACTACCTGCAAGAAATCTACGATCATTATCTGCCGCTTTTGCCTCCTGATGTGCGCATTGTGTTGTTGGGTTTCTCTCAGGGAACTGCCACGGTTTGCCGATGGATGTTGGAAAAATTGCCTAAATTTCATGATCTTTTGCTTTGGGCCGGACTACCGCCGGAAGATCTGGACTACGCGGCACACAAAGCATATTTGGCGGATAAAAAACTGTACCTGCTGTATGGCACCCATGATCCATTTTTGACGCCCGACCGGATGCACACCGTTCAGGAAATCGAAGACAAAAACGGTATTGACTTTGGCGAGCGCAGTTTTGAGGGCGGGCACGAGATTTTGCCCGATACCCTGCAGGAAGTGCTTTTGAAATTGAACTGATTTCTACCTTCGCGGCGATTTCGTCATTAAAGTCATCTCGTCATTGGGTCATTTCACAACGCTCAATGCCCCCAATGACTCCCAATGACGAAATGACTCCAATGACTCCCAATGACAAAATGACCCCAATGACTCCTAACGACGATATGACTTTAACCACGAAATATGGACTTTAAAAAATTACTCCCCCACCTGATCGCTGCTGCTGTGTTGTTCGCAGTCTCGGCTGTTTTTTTTGCCCCTAACTTCTTTGGTGGCAAAGTTTTGCCACAACCCGACAACGACAAGGCGCGCGGGATGATGTCGGAAATTCAGGACTACATCAAAAAGGGCGAACCTGCTCCGCTCTGGACCAACGCCCCTTTTGGCGGGATGCCGGGGTACCAGATCTATTCACCCATCCATGGCAACCTGACCAAACCATTGGTCAAGGCAACGTTTTTATGGACAGACACCACCGGTGTGTGGGCGCAGGTCTTGGCGGCTATGTTGTTCATGTACCTCCTGGTCATCACACTTGGAGCCGATTGGCGCGTGGCTGTTTTTGGGGCAATGGCCTATGGTATAAGCACTTATAATGTGGATATCCTGGAGGCAGGGCACTCAACCAAAATGGCTGCGCTGGCCTATGCTCCAGGTATTTTGGCCGCTACCATTATGCTCTTTAATGGACGATTACTCGCTGGAGCAGGACTAATGGCCCTCCTCACAGCGATGCAGATATACGTCAACCACGTTCAAATTACCTATTACACCTTATTGATTGCTGGGATCTATGTGTTGGCTCAATTGGTGGAATCTGTGCGCCATAAAGCGCTTTTAAATTGGGGTAAACAAGTGATCATCATGGGTTTAGCCCTTACAGTTGGCTTTGCCAGCAACCTCTCCAAACTCTGGCCTACCTACGAGTATGGGCAGGAAACCATTCGTGGTAAATCCGAACTCAAAGCCAGCGCGGATAAAGGCGATGGCTTAAGCAAGGAATACCTGTTCGGTTGGAGTTATGGCGTGTGTGAGAGCATGACCCTCCTCGTGCCGCACTTTGCGGGCGGAGGCGCCGGAGAAACTTTTGGCGACACCAAACTACTTAAAGCCGTGTCGCGCCAGATGCCGCCAAACACCACCAAAGCGCAAATGCAGTCGCAGATCGCTGCACTGTTTTATAACGGGGAACAGCCCTTTGTGGGCACCGCCATTTATTACGGCGCCATTGTTTGTTTTCTCTTTTTCCTGGGCGCATTCCTGGTACCCGGTGCGGTCAAATGGTGGCTGCTGCTGAGCGGCATCTTTATGGTGACCTTGGCCTGGGGGAAAAACTTCTTCCTCAATGATATTTTGTACGATTATCTTCCGATGTTCAACAAGTTCCGGGCGGTAACGATGGCCCTTGGACCGGGGCATTTGTGCGTGGCAGCATTGGCCGCGATGGGCGTTCAAAAACTGGCCGATCCGGATATTTCCATCGATAAGAAAAAACTTGCACTCTGGGTTGGGTTGGGGGTTACGGCCATCCTTTGTGTCATTGGAATGACCTGTGCCAGCAGCGTTGGTCCGAATGACCAGGCACTTGGAGAAAACGCCCAACTGCTGGCAGCATTGAAAGAAGACCGCGCCAATTTGCTTCGTGGTGATTTGATGCGTTCACTTGCTTTTGTGGCCGCCGCCGCAGCGCTGATCTTCTTATACTTGCGTGGCAGCCTAAAGTCTGCCCTAATGGTGATCCTTGTTGCGGCGCTTTCACTGGCGGATACCTGGCTGGTATGCCTGCGTTCTATTCCTGCCAGCAAATACGAATCAAAAAAAGCCGCCACTTCCCCACCTCAGCCAGAGCCCTATGACCTGCAGATCAAAGCCGACAAAGATCCGCACTATCGCGTACTGGACCTTTCCCGCGGCGGCATAGCCGGTAACGCTACCACGTCTTATTTCCACAAAAGCCTGAGCGGTTACCATGCGGCCAAACTCCAGCGCTTTCAGGAGGTGGTGGACAAATACCTCGGCAAGGACCTGAATAAAAACCTGCACATCGTGGGCATGATGAACGGCAAATACATCATTGGCGACAAAGGCCAGGTTTTCCCTAACCCGGAAGTTTGCGGCAATGCCTGGTTTGTGCGTCATTATCAGACGGTCAAAAACGGTGATGATGAACTCAATGCGCTCGGTGCGCTCAATCCAAAGGACACGGCAATTATTCAGGAGCCCTTTGCCGCTACACTGCAAGGCCTGAACCTCCAACGCGACAGCAACGACTACATCAGGCTCACAAGTTATCACCCTGATCGCATGGAGTACGAATACTCGGCCAACACGGAGCAACTGGCGATCTTCTCAGAAATGTGGTACCCACCCGCAAAAGGCTGGAAATGTTTCCTCAACGGTCAGCCTGCGCCAGACTTTATCAAAGCAGATTACCTGCTGCGCGCCATGCGCCTGCCTGCCGGACAAAAACAGAAACTGGAGATGCGTTTTGAGCCACGCTCCTATTATTTGGGCGAACAGGTTGCGTACGCAGCTTCCGGTATAACATTGTTGCTTTGCATTGTTGCCCTGTTTTTCTGGTACAGAAAAGGCGCGCAGATCAGGGAGGCTAACAATTTAAGTGATGTGGAAGAGAAGGTGGAGAAGCCGGTAAAAGCGGTGGCGCCTAAGGCATCTGGAAAAAAGAAAGGATAAGATTCACAAAATTTTCTCCATCTCAAAATGAGGAATACCCACCTCCTCAAACTGATCGCCCAAACTTTGGTAACCCAACCGGAGATAAAACGGCACGGCAATTTCACGCGCGTGAAGCGTTATCTTTTTGAAATTCAATGATTTGGCCGTTTCCTCTGAAGCGGCCACGAGTGCAGCGCCCACGCCTTTACCTTGTTGGTCTGGTGCAACAGCTACCTGACGCATTTTCACTTCCTGCTCATTTAGAGGGGTCAACAAGAGAATTCCCACCATTTTTCCTGACGGTTCAAACGCTGCAATGTGAATGTCGGACCATTCGGTACTTAATTGTTCAGGGGAATACTCCAAGCCCAATGGTTTTCGGAGCACCTCGTAGCGCAGGGCCACCGACTCCTCATATTCGGGGGTGCCGAACTCAATGGGATAGACGAGGGATATTGGATATTGGATATTGGACATTGGACGTGGGACATTGGATTTTGGACGTAGGATATTGAAATTTGGAGAATAAGGTAAGGCGTTGAAAATCACTACCCAGAGCAACGCATTCTAAAGTACAACATCCAAGGTATTATTGCCCCAACAACTCGGATAAAAAATCTGAATGTTCCGCAAGTGCAGGGCAATTGGCCTTCAAGGCTAGTTCCAGTGATATTTTATCAGCGGGCTTAATCCCCAGCTTGGTGGCGCAGGCGCGTGCCTTCTCAAACTCAGTAGCAATATTTCGAAAAGCCAGGCTGTCCGATGCTGATTCCGCCCGCTGGTTAAGCGCCAACAACTGAGTCGTGCAGCCACAAAGCGATTTTGCCAACTTATCTCCACGCGTTTCAGGTGAAGCAGGAGATTCGCAGGCAAAAAAAGTGATCAGCAGAAAAATCGGAAACAATCGCATGTTTAATTTTATGTTTTCAATAGTGCATGGCAGCATAACAACATCCAGGTTCGAAGTACCAAATCGTAAATCGTAAATCGTAAATCGTAAATCCCTACCCCTTCTTCTTTTTAAAATCCCCATTTTTCCAGGCCTTAAAAAATTGCCCCCAGGCCAGAGGACTAAAAATATTCATGGGGGGTGTTTGGCCGATGTAATAATATTCGCGGGCTTGTTTCCGGAGGTAAAAATTGGCACTCTCCCGTCCGCCATAAGGAACGATATCGGGGTTTTTGCGGGCTTCGGCCATATATTCGTTGGCGAGATTTTCGGTAGCGCGGCGCTGGAGTTCAGGCGTTACATCCATCTTCAGGAACTCAATTTTAAAGTGCTCTTTGGAGGGCCAGGGAAAAATGACCGCCTCCGGAAGCAGGATGGTATCCTGGCTCATCAACTGTACGATCGCGTAACGATCCTGGGTGAGCGTGTCAGGGATGGTGATGGTAACTGGTTCTAAACCAATACAATTGAAGCGCACCTTCTCGCCTTTTTCCACTACAATGGTAAAGAAGCCCCGATAGTCAGCATAAGTACCCCTGCGTTTTTGAGGAACAGAGATCGTGGCATAGGGCACCGGAACCAAACGCCCGTCGGCTTCTGTCATGATAAGGCCTGAGAACTGAATGAGCGTTGGTTCTGTTTGTGCATTTGCGTACACATACAGGGAGCAGAAAAAGAGGAGTGCGCGTAGTTTTTTCATGTCGTGAGCCAAAGGTACGGCAGCAAAACGTTTGTACCGCTCGTTTCGTCCAATGTGTAAAGTGCAGCTTAACCGATTTTTAACAGAAGCATTCAATTACCTTTGCGGCGTTTATCGTCTCAGTATACAAAAACATACTCTTCAATGTTCAAAAAAACACCATTATTTCTCTTCGCGCTATTGTTGGGCGCAAGCCTCAGCGCTCAAACTGCGCCGAAATACGGCCACATGAATCTCGGAAATCTTCTCGAACTATTGCCCGATACCAAATCGGCAAATGATGCGCTGAAGCTTTTTGCCGACAAATTAGGCGCCAAGGACGACTCCCTGGGTCGTGCACTTCAAGCTGGCGCTGCAGCCCTCCAAAAAGAATATGACGCCGGAGAGTTGACTCCACTACAAGCGCAGCAACGCCAGGCGGAACTGCAAAAACAACAGGAGTTCCTGCAAAAATTCGAGCAAGAAGCCAACCAAATGGTCACGGTCAAGCGCGAAGAACTCCTCAAACCCATCCTCACCAAAGTTGACGAGGCCATCAAGGCTGTTGCCAAGGAAAACGGATACATTATGATCTTTGACACCAGCACAGGCTCTATGCTTTTTGCTTCCGAAACGGAGGATGTGACCGCACAAGTGAAGGCTAAACTGGGGATTAATTAGTGCCGCATCCCTATTTTTATTAAGTTAATTAAACCGCAAAATGTAGAACAGGAAAACCGGAAAATTTAAAACCGTGATATCTGACTGTGAAGAAGGCAAAATTTTTACCTTCCTCATTCGTGATTTTTCTTGGTTTTATATTTTCCTGTTCTCCTGTTTTACATTTTGCGTTTTAGTTTGTTGCACCTTAGGAAATCCAGCTTGCCCCAAATTTTTCCTGCTGGTCTCAACCCTTTGGGTTACTTTTGAGGTTCGCTTTCCTCAAAATGATACAAAAACTTTCGCTCAAAGATTTTGAACACAATATCAGCCCTGCTACCTGGTATGCTGCCGACGATCTGGTACAAGCCGGGCGTGTAAAAAACCTCCGGGAGATTGAACGCCATTTTTGGGTGGCCTTGGTAGAGACCGACGAAGGCAATTATGAGTCGGAAGTGATGATCACGCCCCATAAAATAAAAGCGTATGCTTGCGAATGTTTTACCGAAGGCCGTCGGCTTATGTGCCCGCACATTGCGGCTACGTTGATAAAAATCCGGCAATTCTACGAACAACGCGAAGAAACGCGGCGAGTCAAAGCCGAGCAAAAGCCCTCTAACGAACTCACCCGTTTTACGGTACAGACCGCCCTCGACAATGCTACACCCGAAGCACTGGCTGATTTTGTACGTGATTTTGCCCGCCGCGACCGTGATTTTTCACTCGCACTGAAAACCCGTTTTGCAGCCCATGTTACAGAATCTGAAAACCCTTATGCATTGGTGCTCGACTCTGTATTGCCTAAGCCGAGCGTCAAAACCAAAATCAGCGAACCTGATTTTCGCAGACTACGCAAGGCTTTGGACGGGTTGGAAGAACAACTTGCCATGACCCAGGCAGCCCTGGATTATCGGGGAATGTTCCAGGTAGCCACTGCTATTTTTCTGAAAATCACCCCTTTACACGCCAAAGCGGAAGGAAACAGGCGAAGCGCTTTGCTGCATTTTTGTCAAAAATCGTTTGAAGCACTCAACGCCATCAGCAATTCTGCGCCTTCGCCAGAGCTCCGTGAATCGGTATGGGAAACACTCTTTACCTTTGGAAACACCCAGGTTTTCCCTCAGGAATTGGAGCGGGATGCACTCCGATTTTTGGGGGAATCTGCTAAAGATGAGGCAAAATTTGGCAAATTGCGGGAAATGTTCGACCACACCCCCTACCCTGCCCCAACCTTCATGCTGCAACTTTTCCTCTCCGCGTTGGCAGTCCGCAAGATGCCACAGGCCGCTGTTCGGGTACTGGATGATTATTTGGAAAAACCAGAGATGGTGAAGGCCGCCTTTTTACAACTTTATTATCTCCATCATTGGGAAGCAGCCACGCTGGTGGGCGAACATTTTTTGAGTAAAAACATTTTTCCGGTAGGGCAAAGCCGTGAATTGGAAAATGTACTGCTTTTTATCGCCGAACAAACAA
>JAUSMG010000111.1 GCA_030645295.1 Saprospiraceae bacterium
CAGGAGATAGTCGGGATCACCAAGTATTGTATTCACCCAACAGCATGGTTTCAAACAAAGAAGCGGGTAGGGGGGACGAAAACCCTTGATTTTCAGAAGATTGAAGCGCTAGAACCCGATTTAATCATTGGCAATAAAGAAGAAAACGAACAAAGCCAGATCGAATACCTGATCCCGAAATACCCCGTCTGGATGAGTGACATCTACACCCTTCAGGATGCACTGGATATGATGCGTAAACTCGGGGAAGTGACCGGTAAAACCGAAAAATCGAATTCCATAGTCACGGAGATCGAACAGCGGTTTATTCATCATTCATCATTCCCTATTCATCATTCATCATTCATCATTCATCATTATAAAACCGCCTATCTCATCTGGCGAAAACCATTTATGGCTGCCGGGAGCGGAACTTTTATAGACGATATGTTGCAACGTGCTGGTTTTGACAATGTTTTTTCAAACCTGTCGCGATATCCGGAGATCTCCTTCGATCAACTTGCCAGCGCTCGTCCAGAGATCATTCTACTCTCCTCCGAACCATATCCGTTCAAAGAAAAGCACCTCGCCGAACTGCAGGAGATTTGCCCTGCCGCTCTGATTCAGCTTGTGGATGGTGAACTGTTTTCCTGGTATGGAAGTCGCTTGCTACAAGCACCAAATTATTTTGCTGAACTTCGGGGGAGGTTAGCCGAAAAATAAAAGCAGGTTGTGCAAAAAAATCTGTGAAATACCTTTTTGCACAACCCCTGAATTAGTCATCATATTTCAACAAAAACTCTGGGTTTATCGCTTTAAACGAAACCCGGCCAATCGTGTCCTGCCGTTCCATGAGCGGCCGTATTACAATACCCTCACGCTGAATCTCAGCGTTCAGAACGGACTTCCCAATGGATTTTTCCACCAATAAGGGTATGTCGTTTGAAAGCAAATAATCTGCTTCTAGAACGGGAGTGGGCGAAAGTTCCAGGTGTTCGAGCATTGCCCGAAATTCCGGAAAATCAAGGTAGCGGTAAGCGTCTATGTCAAAAACGTTGAAAAAGTAGACCTTTTGGCCGCGCAGATGGTATTTGTTTTTCTGAATTCCCTCACCGACTATTTCGCCTTGCAACGCGTAATCCCTCCCGAGTCCAGCGAGTTTGTTCTCCAAGTCCATGGCACGAGCAATCTGCCAAATTGAATTGTTGGGATTTTCGAGCAGTTCGAGATTCCGGGAGCAAACTCCAAAGTGGCCTTCTTTCAGGTAGTAGGTCACGCTGCTACCGTCCAATTTCTCGACAATATAACAAGGCTCGCCAACGAATTTGTCGAGCAATTCCTGCAATACCTGTACACGGGTGTCGTCGGTTTTAGGGATGAAGGAAGGGAATGGCCCGAGGGCAATGCCGAGCAGGTTGGCAGGCATGGGTGGCTCGTACTTGGTGACACCAAGTGCCTCAGTCACGTCGGCACCTTCCTGAATATAAACCCCTTCGGGTAGAATAGAAAGTGAAAAGCAGATACCCTGCGAAATTTGCCCGCGCAGCCGCACGGTACGGATACGCATCTTGCGCGGGCGCAGGAACTCGAACTCCTCTCGATCGGGCAATAGGCTGTCTATTTCACAGTAGACACACAGGTCGCCTACCTGAAATTCGCCTTTTTTCACCACCAACTGCCAGCCAAGAATGGTGGCTTTCAGTATAGCATCAGCATTTTCGATGGGTTCGAGGGCTTTGATACGTTGTATGCTTGCTAATTGACGCATATCGAAAAAATGAAGGGGCGAGTTTATCAATACGATAAACTCGCCCCCTAAACTGATAAAGCCTACTTACAGTTCCCTGCGTTACGCTCCCAGGTATGTTTTGAGCAATTTGCTGCGGCTCGTAGCACGCAACTTATTGATTGCCTTGTCTTTGATCTGGCGCACACGCTCACGGGTGAGGCCAAATTTGTCGCCAATATCTTCCAGTGAAAGCGGGTGTTCTACGCCAATACCGAAGTACAGTTTGATCACATCCGCCTGACGATCGGTAAGCGTGCCGAGTGAACGTTCGATTTCACGACGCAGCGAGTCTGCGTAGTCCAGGTGTGAGTCGGTTCCGGGCATGGTGTTGTTTTCCAGCACGTCGAGCAGCGAGTTGTCTTCGCCTTCGACAAACGGAGCGTCCATTGAGACGTGACGGGCGGCAACTCCGAGTGTAGTTTCTACCTCGTCGGTCGTGATCTCGAGCATTTCAGCAAGTTCTTCCGCACTGGGTTCGCGCTCAAACTCTTGTTCAAGTTGGCTGAATGCTTTGTTGATCTTGTTGAGCGAACCCACTTTGTTCAAAGGCAGACGAACGATACGACTCTGTTCGGCCAAAGCCTGAAGGATGCTTTGACGGATCCACCAAACGGCGTAGGAGATGAACTTAAAGCCACGGGTTTCGTCGAAGCGCTGAGCGGCTTTGATGAGACCAAGGTTGCCTTCGTTGATAAGGTCAGAAAGGCTAAGGCCTTGATTCTGATACTGTTTTGCAACGGAAACAACGAAACGGAGGTTGGCTTTCGTTAGTTTTTCGAGTGCTATTTGGTCGCCTTGCTTGATGCGTTTGGCGAGGTCAACTTCTTCTTCGGGAGTCAGGAGGTCCACCTTGCCAATCTCTTGTAGGTACTTTTCTAGGGATTGGCTTTCCCGGTTTGTAATGGACTTCGTAATTTTTAACTGCCTCATGTATTTGTACTGCTGTGTTATTTTCGGCGCAAAGTTAATTTTTCCAACCCGTTTGCGCCTTATTTTTTTCAAATAAGGTAAAATTGAAAGATTTTAGCCGAAAAATTTTTAGGAAATAATATATAAAACGGCTTCTGATAAATTTTGTTCTGTGGGGGGCGATTTTGGTAAATGAGCAATAAAATTTTTTAGCCCTTCAGCCGCTCTACCTCCAAAAGCACTTTATTGGCAAGTTGCTCTGCCAAAAGATCGAACTTTTTGATTTCCTCGATTTCCAGATCCAACAACATAGGAAAGCGCTCGAATGAAAAGTCCAAAATCAGTTTTTTCAAAGCCGAGCGAAACGCGCTGGGCAGGAAAGTGACTGCTGCCATGCTGATCACCCTGCCGGCGATAAGTTGATCTATTTTTTCAAAAAGCGCTGAAATCTCCGATTTGCAAAATGCAAGATGGGTTTTAATATTATCGTCGGTAAGGCCTTGAAAATCAGCATGTTGTTCAAATAGGTAGGTTTGGATACTCTGCGCCAGAGCGCTGATTTTGCCTTGTTTGGCAAGGTGTAAACGCTTGGCCTCCATCTCTTCATCCAGGGAACCATAGGTACCGCGTTCGCCAGAACGTTTGTCGATCCAGTCGCCGCTGTCCTCATAGCGCTCCTCTTTTATCCATACTTTTTTTTCTTTTTTTCGGTTGCGGAGCCCGAGGATGATTAGTGCAAGCACAAGTAAGCCGAAGGCGATTTCCATATTTTAGGACTGTAGACGTTGGATATTGGACGCTAGACTTTGATGCCTTGGATTCAGGGCATTAAACATATTCAGGCTAGATTTTATTCCCAAAAACGTGTAATTTTTATCTCGAGCAGATCAAATCCAAAATCCAATGTCCAAAATCCAACGTCAAAAGTATGAAGGCTGTTCATGCCACTGCACTTTTTGGTGTAAAACCTGCGTTTCTTTGCATCTCCAACGACACGCATGACAGAATCTCCCACACCGCAAAAACAGCCTGTACCGCCCAAACAGCCCGACTCGAAGGTCCTGAGTCTACTGAAGAAGCTGTTGCGCCGTGTCGAGAACTTCCTTTTCTTCTTCGTCATCGTGCTCATCGCACTGTATTTCGTGCTCCAACTTCCTTCGGTGCAAAACTGGCTGGTGCATAAGACCACCAACTACCTTTCTTCAGAACTGGGCACAAGGGTGGAATTGAAACGCGTGGATATCGAGTTTTTCGACAATGTGATTTTGGAGGGACTTTATATCGAAGACCTGAACGGCGACACGCTGCTGATCGCCCAAAAATTCAGTGCCGGACTTACCGGAAATTTCTTTTCCGTGCTCTGGAACAGGTTGGAATTCAGCGAAGTAAGTCTTACCCATGCCCGGGTTCACCTCCGAAAAATGGCCGATCAACGCAGGGGCACCCTCAACGAATTGCTCTACCGGATCGGAGACCTTTTTGGCGCGGTCCAATCCAAAACCAAAAAGAAACAA
>JAUSMG010000119.1 GCA_030645295.1 Saprospiraceae bacterium
TTGGCATTGCCATTACGTACAGCAGTGGAGACGGAGACTGATTTTTTAAAATTTCGTCATTGGAGTCATTTCGTCATTGGGGTCATTGGGGTCATTTCGTCATTAGGGTCATTTTTACGCTCGGTATCCAAGGTTAAGAGAGTTTCATTTATATCATTTGCCTCGTTTATTGCCCAATGACCCTAATGACAAAATGACCTCAATGACGGAATGACAAAATCTCGAACCTGGCTTGTAGCACCTATCAGCATTGCACCGCTCATCACTTTCCGGGTGATCGTCGGGGTGATGTTGTTGTTCAGTACCATTCGTTTTGTGGCTTTGGGTTGGGTGGACGACCACTATGTTTGCCCGCAATTCCACTTCAAATATTTTGGATTCGAGTGGGTGGAGCCGCTATCGGCCACGGGTATGTATGTTCTACATGGACTATTGATAATCAGTTCATTGTGCGTTGTTCTGGGACTTTTTTACCGATTAGCCTCTGTGCTGCAATTCATGTTCTTTACTTACACCGAACTGATTGATCTGACCTACTATCTCAACCATTATTACTTCGTCAGCATCGTGTGCGGCTTACTGATTTTCGTTCCGGCCAATCGCGCATTTTCACTGGATGTACGGCGCAACCCCGCTATTTTTCAAAGCCATATCCCGCGTTGGACGGTGTTCATTTTCCAACTCCAATTGGGTATCGTGTACTGCTACGCAGGTCTGTGGAAAATCAATCAGGATTGGCTCCTGAACGCCCTGCCCTTAAAAATCTGGGTACCCGCCAATGACCAGTTGCCACTTTTAGGATGGCTTTTTAAGCAAGAGATCACACCTTGGCTTTTTAGTTGGATCGGGATGCTTTATGACGTCAGTATCGTGTTCTGGCTTTCTTGGGCGCGTACCCGGCCATGGGCTTATTTAACGGTAGTGGTTTTTCATGGACTGACGGGACTGATGTTTCAAATTGGCGTTTTTCCAATGGTGATGATCGGCGCGACGCTGATTTTTTTCTCGGAAAAGTGGCATGAGCGGTTGTGGACTTTTGGACGTTTGGACCTTGGACTTCGGACTTCGGACCTTGGACGTCGGACGGCATTGAATAGGATTCCAGATATAAAGACAAATATCCAAGCGTTTAATAGTCCAAGGTCCAAAGTCCCAAATCCAAAATCCGAAGTCCAACGTCCAAAGTCTAACATCCAAAGTCCAAAATCCAACGTCCAAAGTCTAACATCCAACGTCTCCATTGCCCTCCTTTCCCTTCACTTCGCCTTCCAACTACTTTTCCCCTGGCGTTATCTGCTCTATCCCGGCAACCTTTTTTGGACCGAAGAAGGGTATCGTTTTTCCTGGCGGGTCATGCTCATGGAAAAAGCAGGAACGGCCACTTTTTTTGTAAAAGATGCCAAAACGGGACGGGAAGGCGAGGTGCTCAACGGAGAATTTTTAAACCCGCACCAGGAAAAACAGATGGCAATGCAGCCCGACATGCTTTTTCAATTCGCCCATTTTTTGAAACAACACTACGAAAAACAGGGCGTTTCCGACCCGGCAGTACGTGCCGAAGTCTACGTCACCCTCAACGCCCGGCCCAGCAAATTGCTGATCGATCCAAACATTGACTTGACAAAACTGAGCGACGGATGGTCGCACAAAACATGGATTACCTCAAATACATCAAAATGATACTCCGGAATTTAACGCTGTTGGCCGGAATATCATTTCCGCTCACGCTCTGCGCCCAAACCGACACCACGCGCAATGTGGAACTCCGCGAAGCGACCGTCATCAGCAAAGCAGAAAAAACGATGGGGCTTGGCCGCCTCCGATCAGTAGAAGGCGTGATGGTGTACGAAGGGAAAAAAAGTGAAGTGATCACGCTTAGTGACATCACGGCCAATTTGTCCACCAACAACGCCCGTCAGGTTTTTAGCCGCGTGGCCGGGCTGAATATCTGGGAAAGCGATGGCGCCGGACTGCAACTCGGTATCGGCGGACGCGGACTTAGTCCGAACCGCACCAGTAATTTCAACACCCGTCAAAACGGCTACGACATCAGCGCCGACGCGCTCGGGTACCCGGAAAGTTATTACACGCCTCCCAGCGAAAGTCTCCAGCGGATCGAGGTGGTACGCGGCGCAGCTTCCCTGCAATACGGTACCCAATTCGGCGGTATGCTCAATTTTGTGATGCACCAACCGCCTGCTCAGGACCGATTTCGGTTCACGTCCCGCCAGACTTTGGGGGCCTGGGGCTTTTTGGGCTCCTATAATGCGCTGAGCGGATCCGTAGGAAAGGTTAGCTACTTTGGCTTTTTTCAGCACAAACGTGGCGATGGCTGGAGACCCAACTCGGGTTTTGAACTGAATAACGGTTATCTGGACGTACACTGGCAGGCATCTGAAAAATTGGAATTCGGAATTGAACTGACCAAAATGAGCTATCTGGCACAACAGCCCGGGGGCCTGACGGATACCCAGTTCGAGCAGGATCCACAACAATCCCTGCGCGAGCGCAACTGGTTTCGGGTAGATTGGAACCTGGCTTGTCTTCATGCCGAATACAAAATTTCCGAGCGTACGCGCATTGACAACCGACTGTTTGGCCTTATGGCTTCGCGGCAATCCCTGGGCAATCTTTCTCCTGCCAACAACCTCGATTTTGGGCAAAATCGCGACCTCATCAGCGGAACCTTCGACAATATCGGGAACGAAACCCGCTTGCTGCATCGTTATCAAATGGGTAAGTTTGACAATGCGCTGGCCATTGGAGCAAGGCTCTATCAGGGGTTCACCACCGCCCGGCAAGGAGAAGCCAACAACGGACAAGGTCCTGATTTTCAGTTTCTTAACCCCGAAAATGTAGAAAAGTCGGATTTCCATTTTCCGAACTACAACTATGCGGTGTTCGCGGAAAACATTTTTTGGTTATCCCCAAAATTCAGCCTTACGCCCGGGGTTCGATTTGAAAACATCCAAACCTTTGCCGAGGGCTATTACCAACAACGTGTATATGATTTTGCCGGGAATTTGATTGCTGAAAACCGCGAAACGGAGGATTTACAACGCCGACGCTCTTTCGTATTGTTTGGCTTGGGCGCCAGTTGGAAAACCACTAAAACCCTGGAAATTTATGCCAATATTTCCCAAAACTACCGCGCCATCAATTTTACCGACCTGCGCATTGACAATCCCAATGGCCGGGTAGATCCTAATCTTCGCGATGAGCGGGGCTATACGGCCGACCTGGGGCTGCGCACCCGCCGCAATACCTGGTGGTATGCCGATGTGACCGCTTTCTATCTGGGTTATTATGACCGAATTGGTCAACTTTTGAAAGCGGACCAGCCTCCCTTGTACAATGATTATCGTTTGCGTACCAATATTTCTGATGCGCGAAACAT
>JAUSMG010000120.1 GCA_030645295.1 Saprospiraceae bacterium
CGCAGGAAGACCTTATCATCACAACAGACGACGTTCCAGGCTGGAAAGTCGCTTCCGATGGTGAATTGACCGTAGCGCTGGATGTACACATGAACGATGAACTCCTGGCCGAGGGCATGGCCCGCGATCTGGTGAGCATCATTCAAAAAATGCGTAAAGACAAGGATTTCAATGTCACGGATCGCATTGCAGTGCGCATCGGACACCACGCTGCCATTGTATCGGCCGTTGAAAAATTTGGCGAGTATATCAAGGACGAGGTATTGGCAAATTCCCTGGTGCTGGCGGATTCAGTTGAAGGAGAGGCCGTGGAGTTGAATGATGAGGTGACACTGGCAATGGAGGTTACTGTGGACTGATATAGCGCATGTTTATCAACCGCAATCCACGGCCGAAACCGCTACTTTTTTGATATTCCCTGCTACCTCCCGCACCACCACGCTGGCCATGTGCAGGCCAAAAAGTGCGGGAATATAGGAACTGGTGCCGTAAAATGATTTTTTGAACTTGCTGCCGTCCGTCATCATCATGTGTTCTTTGCTGACCAGTTCAGAGGAGAAAACGACCGTGACGCCACGCCATACGCCCTTTTTTTTCAGGCCTTTGCGGACCTGTTGGGCAAAGGGGCAATTGTAGGTTTCGGAAAGGTCGGCCACCTGGACTTTGGACGGGTCGAGCCGACCGCCGGCGCCCATGCTGCTTATGATGCGCACGCCTTTTTGCTTGCAGGCTACGATGACATACTGTTTGGGCTGGACGGAATCTATGCAATCAAAAACGTAATCGAAATCGTTGGTTATCAGGTCCTTGACTGATTTTGGATCAATAAATTCATCACGGACCGTGAGGTTTAGTGCCGGATTGATGTCCATCATTCGCTCGGCCATTACAGCGGTTTTCCGTTTCCCTACTGTGCTGTGGAGCGCTGGAAGTTGTCGGTTGGTATTGCTCAGATCTATCGTATCGCCGTCCACTATGGTCATGTTTCCAACACCGGCGCGGGCAAGGAATTCGGCGGCGAAACTGCCCACTCCGCCCAGGCCGATCACCATAACACGAAGGTTTTTCATTCGCTCCAAAGTGGTTTCACCCAGGAGAATTTCGGTGCGTTGTAGCCAGGGTGGCGTAGTGTGTTCTTCTTCAGGATTCATACTGCAATGCGTATTTTGGCGGCAAAATTACCCATTCTATTTCACGCAACGCCGCAACGTCGCAACGATTTATTTGGCTGATCTATACGTCGTTGTGACGTTGCGGCGTTGCGTGAAATATTCCTTCCAGACAATGACAAACTTCAATCATATTCAACAAAAGATCCAAACCTTCCAAGAGATCGCGCGCACCCTGGCCCAATGGCGGGCTTCAGGCCAGCGCATCGTGTTCACCAACGGCTGTTTTGATCTGCTGCATTATGGGCATCTGCACTATCTCTCCCAGGCACGGGATCTTGCGGATCGGCTTGTGGTGGGCCTCAACAGTGCAGATTCTGTTCGACGGCTCAAAGGCCCGAATCGCCCGATCAATGACGAGCTCACCCGAACCCACCTCCTGGCGGCGCTGCAAATGGTAGATGCCGTTGTGGTTTTTGAGGGAGATACCCCGCTGGATCTCATCAAGATCGTTCAACCAGAATTCCTCGTCAAAGGCGGCGACTGGAAACCGGAGCAAATTGTGGGCTTTGATCTGGTACTGGCCCGGGGCGGTCAGGTGCTCAGTTTACCTTTTGTGGAGGGATATTCCACCACCAATATTGAGCAGAAAATTTTGAGTAATTGCGGCAGGGGCAGTATGCAGTAGCAGTAGGCAGTAGCAGAGCTGCCGAGCTTGGGTGACCTGCCTACTGCTACTGCCTACTGCTACTGCTACTGCCTACTGCTACTGCTACTGCCTACTGCTACTGCCCACTGCTACTGCCTAGCGCCTACTTCTTCTCCACACCCTCCCCGCTGATCAAATTCCCAAAGAAGATCGCGTTGGCAAACATCCGGTTGGTTCCATACCAAAAGCCGCGAAAATTGGGGTTTCCGGGAAAACAAATGACTTTGCCACGACCTAATCCACACACAATGGCGCCGGCAGCGCCAGGGGTCAAAGGCTTTTGTTTCGGGTGGATGTAACCCGCCAGAAGTGGATCCTTTGTGAGTACCACGGGGGTTGAATAAGGGTTTTTACCAGTTTCCACAAATAGGGTATCGGAGAGAAAAATGGGCAAACACGGACGGGTATACCCAAAGCAAAGCGGGTGGGTAAGATCGAGTTCAGCCTCGAAAATTGCACCGGGCATGACGCGCGCGCCCCGATCTTCTGAAATATTGGAATAGGGTCGACGACCAGGAGCATCCGCTGCGGGATTTCGGAATTCGAGTGCCGCCAGGCCGTTGTTCTTCACCCATTTAAGGGAACTGCCCGTAGCGATGATGGTACCTCCGTCTTGTGCGAATTGTTTTATTTTATCCACCGAAAGGCTGCCAAAATTCCCGTCAGCAAGGATGAGCACGTTGTATTTGTCGAGATTCAACGTGCCGAAGTGATTTACATCCACGAGGGTAACGGGCAAGTTGTATCGGGTATCCAGCAAGTGCCAGATCTCGCCTGCATCTGCCACGTTCACGCCTTCTCCTGTCAGGAGTAAAACTTTGGGAGGACGAATCACCGGAAAAGTACTGCTTCCCAGATCCGGGCCATCCGCTGTGAGACCGTTTTGGAGGATAGAAACTGAAATACCCGATTGCGCCAGATCATTCATCTTTCCCACAAAATCTGCCGCGCTCATGGGCTGACGATCTGCAGCAATAATCAGGGTTCCGGCTTCAAATCGTTGATTTTCAGTCTCAAATGGCTCCATGGCCACCCGTACCCGAAGCCCGGATTTATGTAATTTCTCTAATACTGCCGGAATCTCGTAATGGGCTGCGGGTATTACGTAGGCGTATTCCGGACCACCATTGATGAATGCGGGCGGGTTGCGCGAAACGAGTGAAAGTCCTTTGGAAACGTTCGGTGTTTT
>JAUSMG010000132.1 GCA_030645295.1 Saprospiraceae bacterium
ACCGCTTCTCGACAAACTCCGGAATGGTGTACAACTGTTGTTTGATGAATATCGGCAGGAAGAACTTGCCGACGATGAGCAGCGACAGCGCCGCCATCCATTCGTAGGAGGCAATGGCCAGGCCCATGGCAAAACCTGAGCCGCTCATGCCGATAAATTGTTCGGCGCTGATATTGGAGGCAATGAGCGATGCGCCGATGGCCCACCAGGTGAGTGCACCTTCGGCAAGAAAGAAGTCAGTTGCCGTGTTTTCTCCGGATTTTTTCTTAAGATAGATCCAGTATCCATACCCCGATACAATAAGGAAGTATAGAATGAAAACAGCGTAATCCAAAGATTGTAAAGCAGAACCCATGAGTGTCCAGTTGAAAAAAGTGAATTAGAAAGGGTGTGGCGAAAAAATTGGGTCTGGCTAAGGCAGCCCAAATGTAGGAAGGGGAATAAAAATTCATAAAAATAAAAATCATCGGGCAGGGGACTTGTGGATTTCAAGGAAAAATCCGTTTCTTTGCACCCGCTTTCCGTCTACGCCTCCTGATAAATTCAGAAGAATGATTCTGCCTCCACCAAGGCTACAGCAGATAAATCGACGGATAAATCAATAAGGTTTCCTGGCCGAGCGGTTAGGCACAGCTCTGCAAAAGCTGCTACAGCGGTTCGAATCCGCTGGAAACCTCAAAATAGATACGGCTAATTTTCTGACGATCAGAAGGTTAGCCGTTTTCTTTTGAGAATCGTATGCGAGGGTCGGCCCAGGTATACAGCACATCTGCCAGCAGACTTCCTACAATGGTGAGTGTCGCCGCTACCATCATGATGGCCGAAAGCAGCGGGAGGTCTTTTCCCAGATAGGCCTCAAACGTTTTATTCCCCATCCCGGGGAACCCGAATAGTGCTTCCACTACAAGCGACCCCGTTATCATTGCGGGCAAAACACTCGCAAAAACAGTGATGATCGGGAACAATGCATTGCGAAAAGCGTGACTCCAGTAAACCTCCTCCTCAGGTACACCTTTTGCCCTTGCAGTTCGGATATAATCTTCCCCAATGGCGCTCAGTACGCCGTTGCGCATTTGCAAGGCCAGTATTGCCACGGCATGAAGGGTCAAAATAATGATCGGAAGCACACATTTAGCGGCATTTGCAGTCCACCAGTCTCCAAATGAGGTTTTGCCAGGCTGCCAGGCATCCTGCACATCAAAGTAAACAGAAGGCAGCATAGCATGCCCCCAGCTGGTATTGGTGAAGATCATGATGAGCAGTCCCCCCAGCCAAAAAACGGGCATCGAGTACAGGAAAAACAAGCTTCGCTTACCCCAACGATCCAGAAATCGTCCCTTGCGCCGGGCCATTTCTACGCCCAAAGGCACTGCAATAAGATAGGCCAAAAGCAAGGCTAGAAAGTTGATCGTCAGTGTAGAAAGCAAACTTGATTGTAAGTCCACCCAAACTTCCACTCTTCGGCGGGTGAGTCCTAAATCGCCGGTCAGGAATCCTTTGAGCCACCCGTGGTATTGGTTGTCAAATCCATGCCAATGGAGGGCAGGGTTGAGAAGTCGATCTGATAATTTTTGGGTGTGTAGTATGTATGCTGCAGAATCCAGATGTATCAGCGCCCTGGATAATTCAGGGAACTGAGCAATGGGTTTGTGGAATTCGGTGGAGACGATACGTGGGGTTGATCCTGAAAAGGTTGCTTCAGGGATTTCTTTGACAATAGCATTTAACCCACTCAAAGCAGAATCTACCAGGGCTAATTTGTCGGCTCGAATCAAAAAAGTCAATTCGTTCCGGAGCCGTGAGCTTTGTGGAAGGGAGGATGGAAGGGCCTCTATTGCGCGGGCCGTTTTTGAAATTGCAGCGTCATAATTTTTAACGGCAGGCCAATTGCCGGTTTGGCCGATCAGTTTTTCCAATCGTTCGCGTCGGTCAAGGGGAAAAATACGCCATAGTGTGTCTGGGTAAACTGCAGTGGTAAGGCTGAAGTAGAATTCCGGACCATCCAGCCCGAGCTGAACGGCGTGGGAGCGGTATACGACGGCTTGTTGTGCCGGATCAAGGGTGTTGTAATTTTCTTCGCCAAAAACATTTACCACGGGGTCGCCCGGTGCGCATTTGCCCAGCCCAAATGCCAAAAAGGAAATGACCAGCAGCGTGGGCAAGGCCAGGATTGTTCGGCGAAGGAGATATTTGAGCATAAGCAACGGACGTTAGACTTTGGACCCGGAACTGTGGCCCATTAATCTTCCTCGAATGGAGACACCTGGCGACTTTTGTTCTCAGCGGCTTGCAGGAGTTTGTCCCGGAGGCGTTGTACCCTTGCCACGACGAGAATACTGGCTTCATAAAGGCCATAAAGTGGGATCGTTACCATGGTTTGAGAAACTACATCCGGTGGGGTGATGATGGCTGCTACGATGAGGATAACTATAATGGCTTGTCTGCGGTGACTGCGCAAAAACGCAGGGCCTATAAGGCCTATTTTTGCCAAAAAGTAAGCCACGATCGGCATCTCGAAGATCAATCCTGTAGGCAAGGTGAACATCGTCATGTAGGTCACATACGAGTCGAGGGTAGGCGACACCTCAAGTCCTTCGAGCGTATAACCTGCCAAAAAACTAATGGAAAATGGGGCGATGATAAAATAACCAAAAGATACCCCCAACAAGAAAAGAAAGGTACAAATAGCAACTACCCCCCGTACCGCTTTTCGTTCGGCGTCCAGCAGGCCGGGGCTTACAAACTTCCAGAATTCCCAAAAAATAAAGGGGAAGGCCCCTATGACGCCCAGCCAAAACGACACATACAAATGCTGCATCAACACTTCGCCCAATTGCCTTGTAATCAGGTTAAACACCGGTGGCGTAAAACACATCGCTTCGCCGGCGCCTGCCCAATGTGAGAAGCCACAAAGTGCCCTGTATGTTATGAAATCGGGTTTCCGGGGCCCGAAAATGAGCGTGTTGAAAACAAATTCTTTATTCAAAAAGCAGGTGATGCCCACTACCGCGATCGCAAGTGCTGAGCGCAGGAGATGCGATCGCAATTCGATAATATGATCAAAAAAAGACATCTCATTGCGGTCTTGTTCATGTTGTTGATCGAGCGGCATGGTAATTGGATTTGAAAATCGTAGCTGGTCTTAGAACGGGCAAATGTAAAAAGTTAAACTCCGATGCACCGGAAAACAGTAAAACTTACTCCTTTTGTTTGTTAGTATACGGTGCTCAACTTGATTTACTTTGTACTTAATGTTATAACTTTGCTGCTGGCACGTTTTAAACTAACCTTACATTATGAAAAATTTGTATTTTCCACTTTTCTTCTTTTGTGCAATGAGTCTGTCGGCACAAACTATTTACAATCCCAACCCACGGTATTGGGAGCCCGGGGTGTTTTTGGGAGCCGTTAATTATTCCGGCGATGTTGCCGAAAAGAACATCCATTTTTCTGAAACCCGCTTGGGATATGGAGCCTTCACGCGGTATTTTCTTTCTAAAAAATTTGCGCTAAGGGCAAATCTTTACGGTGGTTCTATCGCTGGCGACGATGCGAATTCGAAAGACCCAGGCCTAAGGTCACGCAGCTTCCGTTTTAGCACAAAGATTCTTGAATTGGCGGTTGGCGGTGAATGGCACATGTGGGCTAAAGACCGCTATTCGGATACAGGCATTCACCAACATTTTACATCACCATACCTCTTCCTGGGTGCAGGGGGCGTTTTCACTAGTGTAAAGGTAGAGTACAACGGGGCGCCAAAAGACCGAAACACATTCGTAGTAGCGCCCCTGCCAGAGAAAAAATCACGCCAGCAGTTCCTTATTCCAATAATGGGGATGGGTGTTCGCACAGATATCAACGAAAATCTGGTGCTAGGTGCGGAAATAGGTATGAGACCAATGCTTTCAGATTACCTGGATGGGGTGAGCGTGAATGGAAACCCTGGACGTAAGGACTGGTATTATTTTGGCGGAGCCACCCTTTCCTATATTTTGAGCAAGCCAAAAGCCCTTAATTAACGGGGGCTCCGAAAACGGGGTATATCCTTGCGCACATTTTTACCTTTGGCGAAAAATCGAAACCCTGTTGTTTTTCTCATGCAAAATGGACTCTCGTCTGGCTTCATTGTCATATACCTGCTCGGTACTATGGCGGTGGGTTGGTGGGCTTCACGGCGTGTAAAAACGATACCTACTAGAATTGTTAACTCAAAAAACCATGAACAGATCTAACACTTTGAAGATCACGCTTGAATTGCTCTGGTGGGTCATCACAGCCATGGTTGTATGGGTCGTATTGCAGCCCATCCACAAGGCGATGTATGTATGGCCATTTGAATGGACCAACGTGCTGTTCGTGGTGGTGCTCCTCACGCTGACACGGTATATATTTCTGTTGAAACACACTTTTATCAGCAATCAGCAAGTGTTAAAAATTGTGCTGATGCTCCTCATGTTTCCACTCACTTTTTTATTGGTGGAAAGGATCAATGAGTTCCTGGGATTTATTGAAGAACAAACCTGGGAACCGCTCACAGGGCATCTTCCACCAGCACAACAGCCAGCTATTGAGGAATATATTTGGGGAGAAATGCTCTTTTTTGGCGTAGGAAGCGCCATTGCAGCCCCGGCTTTTGCGGTTCGAATGATGCTTTCCATTTGGCGGACGAGGAACCGGGGAACTGTGTAGTACGATGTTAAACATGGCTCATCCGACTTTTGCGAATAATTAGAAAACAGCAAAACAGGAGAACTGCAAAACAGGAGAACCGTAAAATCAAGAAGCGCCAGAGGTCTATTCCTTGCCCGACTCACAATCATTACGTTTAGTATTATATTTTCCGGTTCTCCTGTTTTGCGGTTTATTTTCTCTTTTATAAAAATCGGGAGAATTCAAGTTTGTCATTTGTCCCAAATTTTTTTCAAAAAATCTACTTCCACGGAACTCGCGCCTTGCCCTCTTGTGTTGTGTGTGTTTGTCGGCGACCTTTGCAGTGCCGAATAACTAAAACCATACCGCTATGGCTACCTTAACCTACAAGGCAAACAGTGCGCAAAGCCGGGTATTCGAGCAGGAATTCGTCCCGCTGCTCGATGCGGTTTATGCGTTCTCCTACCGCCTTACGGGCGACAAGACCCAGGCTGAGGACCTTGCACAAGAGACATTTATGAAGGCGTGGCGCTTTATTGAGCGCTACACTGAAGAAACGAATGCCAAAGCATGGCTGTTCCGAATCTGCCGCAATGCTTTCATCAACGAATGGCGCAGTCGCAAGTCTCAGCCCCGCACCCGGGATATTGAAGATCCCACGGTGCGTCTTTTGCCCGTGGCTGAAAACCCACGCAACGATCGAATGGGCGATGAGGTAATGCTCGCCGTCAATGCGCTTACGCCCAATTTCCGCACGGTGGTGCTCCTGGACCTCGAAGACTTCACGTACGAAGAGATCGCAGCCATCCTCGACATCCCGATCGGAACCGTCCGCTCACGTTTGCACCGCGCCCGCAATGTTTTGGCAAAAAAGCTCGAAATATACGGCCGCTCAAAAGGCTACAACGTGCAGGACAATGAAAGCAACGTAGGAGAAGACGAAGATGCGCCCGGCGCATCGTAATAAAGGGTTTGCCTGACAGCGGTTTTTAGCACCGCCCACGGCAAACCCTTTTTTGATATAAACCCCTCAACCCTCAACCCCTCAACTAAATTAAAAATACAATCACCATGTCATTCACACGTCAGCGTTCTTCCGCAGGTCAGCAGGCATCCGATGCCCGCTCCCGCTATTGGTTGAGCCTCGGCTCAGAGTCCGTGATAAATTGGTCGCCCGTATCAATATGCTTTAGCGCGGTTGGCAGCCGCTGCAGGCAATATGGGTTACCCGGCTTTGGAGACCAGGACAGTCACTGTGGCAGCAATCCTAGCGACAGTACGCCGGCACAAATTCACATTAGAATGAAAATTGCACGTAAAGCAGCAGGCGTACCCGCCAGCGACAAATCCCGGGTCAATGGCCCGGAAGACCAGACCCTTTGTAACAACCAGGTATTTGCCGAAAAACCGGCGCCCCGACAACCAGAATCTCCCGATGTGGAATCACTGCGCTCCTTGCTCAAAGCAAATATGACGCGCGAAAAAGCCTCTCCGGCACTTTTACAACGCATCCGAAGCAGGATGTTTGAAAACAAAGATTGATTCCGCCGTTATTTTAGCCCACCTAAACTCATTTCCAACTTTTCCACGCTTTGCGTGAAGGCTTCGCCGGAGAGATGTAACAATCGCTCCGGCGATTTTTTTACCCTCCATCCCGAATCTTCATCCGCAAATTTGCCCCTTTTATCCAAGTCTTATCGTTGCCAACGGATCAAAATTGACCTTCGCACCCTGAATCAGTTTTCTTCTACCAAAGGCATCTTCACAACATGGCAAGTCTACAGCCCAAACGAAAAAACAAAACCCTGCTTTACGTCCTTATTGGCGTTTTCGTGTTGCTCATAGGGGCAGCCATTTTTAAAGCGCGTCAAAAACCGAAAGGCGAAGAGGTTACGGTCGAAAAGGCCGAAAATCGCACCATCAAAGAAACCGTCAGTGCGAGCGGCAAAATTTTCCCGGAAACCGAGGTCAAGATCAGCTCCGACGTTTCGGGGGAGATCATCGAACTCTATGTGAAAGAGGGAGATTCCGTCACCGCCGGCCAGATTCTGGCCAAAATAAGACCCGATGAATACCAAAGCGCACTGGAGCAAGGTCAGGCCTCTGTGGGTACAGCACGCTCGCAACGCGAGATCTCCAGTTCCAATGTGCAGGGCAGCAGCGCACAAATTGAGCAGTTAAAAGCCGACCGACAACGGGTACTGGCCCAGCTTGATGTGGCACGCAACACCCACCAGCGCAATGAAAAACTGTACAAAGACGGGGTCATTTCTACTTCCGAATTCGAAACTTCTCAAAGCAACCTGAAATCTGCCGAAAGCGCAGTAGCGGCTTCTGAAGCAAGTTTGCGTTCTGCCGAAAGCAGTCTTTCGAGCGCCAAGGCGGGCGTTCGGGCCTCGGAATACGGCATCAGCAGCGCCAATGCACGGCTGAAAGAACTCCGCACCAGCCTCCAAAAAACCATCGTGACCGCTCCC